>NZ_JBJDNB010000081.1:0-1269 GCF_044900445.1 Pseudomonas sp. NPDC089407 | reverse complement strand
TGGACTGCCCCCCAAAAGTTGGACAGTTTTAAGCTGCTGCCTGGGTCCTGTACTCGACAGGGCTCAGGCCATTGAGCCTCAGCTTGATGCGGTCATGGTTGTAGTAGTGAATGTACTCATCCAGGCCCGCTTTCAATTCATCAATACTCTCGAAACGCTTGAGGTAGAAAAACTCTGACTTGAGCGTGCCGAAGAAGCTTTCCATAGCTGCATTGTCCAGGCAATTACCTTTGCGAGACATACTCTGTTTCACGCCATGATTGCGGAGCGTGTGGCGATACTGAGCCTGCTGGTACTGCCATCCCTGGTCGGTGTGGAGCACTAGCTTGGGCTTCTCTCCCAAGGTCTTGAGCGCTTTGTCGAGCATGTTTCCAACCAGACTGTACTGAGGGCGAGCAGCTGTCTCGTAGGCGATGATTTCCCCGTTGTACAAATCCATCACTGGCGAAAGGTAGAGCTTCTGTTGAGCCACCTTGAACTCGGTTACGTCACTCACCCATTTCTGGTTAGGGCGCTGGGCGACGAAATTTCGCTCCAGCAGGTTCGTCGCTATTTTGCCAACAGTACCTCGGTACGACTTATATTTTTTGGGCCGCACCAGTGATTTCAGACTCAGGGCAGCCATCAGCTTTTCGATGACCTTTTTATTGACCAGCACCCCACCTTTCCTGATCACGAGTGCAACGCGTCGATAGCCGTAGCGCCCTTTCTCTTTGTGATAGACCTGCTGAATCTTCTCTTTCAGCTCGGCATATTTGTCCGGCTTCTGTTGGCTCTGCACCTGATAGTAAAAGGTACTGCGAGCCAGCCCGATCAGCCGCAGCAGGTCAGGCAAAGGAAACCTACGCTTGAGCTTGGAGACGATCAGGACTTTTTCCCCGGTATTCGTTCCTTTTCCTCCCGCAAAGCCTTGAGCTCCTTTAAGACAGCATTCTCCATCCGCAGGTATTCGAGCTCCGCCAGCAGCTGGTCTCGGGGCTTTTGCGAGTCGTCAGTATCTGTGGGTTTTGCTGGTTTGATCTTCTTCGGCACTTTGATCGGCTTTTTCTGGCGGTCGACAGGAGCTACAAGGCCACCACTGTAGTACTGCCGCTGCCAATTGCCTATCTGCGACGATTGGCCGAGGCCAAAATGCGCTGCGGTTTGACGCATGGAAAGACGATGCTCGTGCATAAAGCTCAGCACCTGCCGCTTGAACTCATCGTCATAGCGCTGCCCGTTTGAGCGCGGAGAAAGGCTGGACTTGCTCTGATGGCTTGAAACCCACCG
>NZ_JBJDNB010000080.1:0-1362 GCF_044900445.1 Pseudomonas sp. NPDC089407 | reverse complement strand
GAGGGTGTCAGAAATTTTGTGTTCGGGCATAACATGAGTAAGAGGTGCATGTATGCCAACCAAAAAGAAAACCTTGCGTGACCTGCCCAAAATTCCCAAAGAGCTGCTGGAGCAATTCGGTGAGGGCCTGATGACCGCAGAAGCTATCGAAGATGCCTCTGCGGCATTCAAGAAGGCCTTGATCGAGCGTGCTCTGCATGCCGAGCTTGGCCACCACCTGGGCTATCCGTCGGGCGCGCAGCGCCCAGAGGATGAGACCAACCAGCGTAACGGCAAGAGTGGCAAGACGATTTTGACCGGCGATGGCCCGCTGCGACTGGAAATTCCCCGTGATCGGGACGGCAGTTTTGCACCCATTCTGATCCCCAAGCATGAGCGGCGGTACACCGGTTTCGATGACAAGATCATCGCCATGTACGCCCGTGGAATGACGGTCAGGGAGATCCGGGCGTTTCTGTCCGAGCAGTACGGCACAGACGTTTCGCCGGACTTCATCAGCTCTGTGACAGACGAGGTCATGGACGAAATCGGCGCGTGGCAACAGCGGCCCCTGGAGCCGATGTACCCGGTCATTTTCTTTGATGCACTGCGGGTGAAGATCCGCGAAGAAGGTCTGGTGCGCAACAAGGCCATCTACCTGGCGCTGGGCGTTCTACCCGACGGAACCCGCGATATCCTAGGCATCTGGATCGAGAACACCGAAGGTGCGAAGTTCTGGATGAAGGTCTTCAACGACCTCAAGACGCGTGGTGTTGAGGATGTTCTGATTGCCGTGACCGATGGCCTCAAAGGTATGCCAGAGGCTCTCAGCGCGGTGTTTCCAGAGACGACGCTGCAGACGTGCATCGTGCATCTGATCCGCAACAGCTTGGACTTTGCGGCCTGGGATAAGCGGCGGGCACTGGCCAAGGAGCTCAAGCCGATCTACCAGGCCATCAACGCCGAAGCGGCTGAGCAGGCACTCGATGAGTTCGAGAACGGGCCGTGGGGTAAGAAATATCCAACGGTGGTGGCCGCTTGGAGACGGGCTTGGGATCGCGTGATTCCATTTTTCGTCTTCCCACCGGCCATCCGGAAAGTGATTTACACCACCAACGCCATCGAGAGCATCAACGCCCAGCTACGCAAGGTCATCAAGACTCGCGGGCATTTCCCAAATGATGACGCAGCGACCAAACTGATTTGGCTGGGATTGCGCAACATAACAGCCAATTGGGGAAAACCGGCCCATGATTGGAAAAGCGCGATGAATCAATTTGCGATTTTGTACGGAGATCGGTTCATCAGGCCAACCTGGTGAAAATCAGGGCCTGCCTGGCGGCAGGCCGTTACCGGCCCGCACACAAAAAATCTGACAGTTCC
>NZ_JBJDNB010000079.1:0-1536 GCF_044900445.1 Pseudomonas sp. NPDC089407 | reverse complement strand
AGCACTGGTGTGTGTCAGCACACCCGCGTGGGAGAGTGATCCGCACGGTATCGGCGTGAAGTCCCTGTAGGCATCAGCTGAATCAGCTGTGACCACGTATGAGAGAGTGAACCCTTTCGCCGCCGTGTGCCCCGCGCGCCCTTTATCCTGCGAGGATTCATCATGGCACGCAAGCCTTCCAAGCAACGCTTCACCGTCGTTCATCCCGATTGCGCAGCGATCGACGTCGGTGGTCGAGAGCATTTCGTGGCAGTCGATCCACGGCACGAAAATCCCGTCCAGTCCTTCACGTCCTTTACTGACGACCTGCTCAAAATGGCCAACTGGCTTGAAAGCTTGGGGGTCAAGGTTGTTGCCATGGAGTCCACTGGCGTCTATTGGATTCCAATTTACGAGATCCTCAGCGAGCGCGGTTTTGAGGTTTATCTCGTCAATGCCAGAGCGACTCGACAAATCACGGGCCGCAAATCAGATGTGCTGGATTGCCAGTGGATTTGGCAGCTGATGACTCATGGCCTGCTGAGAGGCGCATTCCGTCCCGACGATCTGACCTGCTGTGTCCGCTCACTGGTCAGGCAGCGTGCTTCCAAAGTGAAAGACCAGGCGCAGACCCTGAACCGGATGCAAAAGGCCATGAGCCAAATGAACATCCAGCTGGCCAATGTCATCAGTGATATTTCCGGCGTAACCGGCATGAAGATTCTGCGAGCCATCTGCGCAGGTGAACGGGACCCTGTGCAACTGGCTGAACTGACCGACCGCCGCATCAAGGCAGGCAAGGAGGCTGTCGCTCGGAGTCTTCATGGCAATTGGCGGCGCGAGCATCTGCATGCGTTAACTCAGGAATTGGCTGCCTATGACTTCCTGGAGCAGCAAATTGCTGATTGTGACGAGGCCATAAAAACCGCGTTAGAGCAGCTGCCGGTGCTGCAAAACAAGCCAGAACCATCCAACAAGCCTTTACGAAGCCCACACCGAAGCGGCGCCCAACAGACTGAACTGCATCAGACATTGTGGAAAGTTCTTGGCGTGGACCTGACCGCAATCCCAACCATTGGGGTGGACACCGCATTAGTGCTGGCTGGCGAGATCGGTACAGATCTATCACGCTTCCCATCCTCACAGCACTTCTGCTCTTGGTTGGGACTGGCTCCTCCTACCCGAATTTCCGGCGGTCATCGACTGACAGGTGGCGGGCCAAAAATAGTTAATCGAGCAGCTCAAGCACTCAAGCAGGCCGCATCCAATGCTCGTAACGACAAAGGCTTCATTGGCGCATCGCACCGAGCTAGGCTGACTCGAATGGATACCAGCTGCGCCATCAAAGCCACTGCGCATCAGTTGGCACGACTGGTGTACAACTTGCTAACCAAGAAACAGGCTTATGTCGAAAAAGGTCTTGAGGAATTCGAAGCCAGGAGCCAAGACCGGCAGGTCCGGGCTTTGCTTCGCAAAGCCCGGAAGCTGGGGTATCAAGTGGTGGCTGCCTGAGTGCTTAAAAAACAGTGGGTTGCATTTTGTTTGATGAGAGCTGGC
>NZ_JBJDNB010000078.1:0-1619 GCF_044900445.1 Pseudomonas sp. NPDC089407 | reverse complement strand
CAAGGCCGCTTGTGTCTTGATAGGGGATTAGAATCAGGAGTGAGAGCGGTGAATGGCAAGCTAAATGCCGCAGGTGCCTTGAGCACGAGTGGGAGCACAAGCTGCCATTCACCGTTCCACTTTGGCGAGAGCCCGAACAGTTGGATGCGGCTCTGATCTCGAATCACAAGCGTGGGCCAAGCCAAAGTCCTCTCACTGTGTAGTCTAGGAGGTTTTGATGATGGCTTCCTTTCTGGGTATTGATGTTTCCAGTCTCAAGCTAGATGCGTTGGTGCGGCCTGAAGGCCTCAAAATCAATGTAAGTAATAACCCTGGAGGATTCGAAGAGTTGCTGAAAAGCCTTCGTGGGCTCAGCATCAAGCGAGTTCTGCTAGAGGCAACGGGCGGTTACGAGCGCAACGTCATGCGCGTGCTGCAGGACGTTGGTTACAAGGTCATACGCGTAAACCCCAGGCGAGCCCGGTATTTCGCTGAGTCCATGGCAATCAAGGCCAAGACCGATGCTATTGACGCTGAGGTGCTGGCACACTTCGCAGAAGTCATCCCGGACAAACCCACCCTGAAAATCAGCCCGGAACGTGCTCTTCTACGAGAGCTGCTTCAGCAACGTGATCGCCTGGTCCAGCAGCGAGATGACGACCGGCGGCGCTTGAAGCAGGCGCAGTCAGCAGTAGTCGCCAACTTTCTGAAAACCAACCTTCAGCACTTCAGGTCGCAGATCAAGCTGGTTGAGCATGAGATCAAACAGCAAACAGTGGCGCTGAACGATGAGCGGGTTGCTCAGTTGGTTCAGGTCAAAGGCATTGGGTTGGTGACTGCGGGCAAGCTTGTAACGCTGTTGCCAGAACTGGGCCATGTTGAAACCAGAGAAATAGCCTCCCTGGTCGGTGTGGCGCCGTTTAACCATGACAGCGGAAAGTCCACCGGCAAGCGGTCTATCTCGGGTGGACGCTTTGAAGTGCGACGGTCGCTGTACATGGCATGTCTTGTGGCGATTAAGTACAACCCTGCACTCAAAGCACGGTATGAGGCACTGCGCGAACGGGGAAAACTTCCCAAGGTCGCTATCGTGGCGTGCATGAGGGTTTTGATCGTACGGCTCAATGCGATGCTTAGAGCGGGCAAGCCATGGCGGGATCTGATCTTGCCACAGCCGAAAGATACAGCGTAGGTCTAGAAGGCAGCGTCATCATTGTGAGAACGGGCATTGCGGTGGCTGGCACGGGCTTCGCCCGTGTTCGCGGCTGAAGCCGCTCCCACAGGTACAGTGTTAACTCGAAGCCAGCGCAGTCCCTGTGGGAGCGGGCGTGCCCGCGAAACAGGCGACGCTGAGGATGGCACCGGCGTTGCCGGTGTTCGCGGGCTCGCCCGCTCTCATAGAACAACACATAACTCACTGATTTAGCAGGGGCCTGTGGGAGCGGGTTCACCCGCGAATGCGATGGTGGGTTTACCGCCGCATTCGCGGGTGAACCCGCTCCCACAGGGTATGCGAAACGCTTGCGGGCTTTGTTCACTGCGCGACAGCGCAGCCCTAAGGGCTGGGTGATCTCCCACAGAGATTGCGCAAACTTTTAGACTTTGAAAAAGACAGTTGCTCCCACATCTGTTTCGGGCCA
>NZ_JBJDNB010000077.1:0-1625 GCF_044900445.1 Pseudomonas sp. NPDC089407 | reverse complement strand
CCGGCGCCTTTCGGGCGGCCGGTGGAGCCGGAGGTGTAGATCACGTAAGCCAGGTTCAGCGGCGCCACATCGATGTTCAGGTTGCTGTCGCTGTAGCCGCTCAGGTTCTCGGTGTCCAGGTCCAGGCTGCGCAGGCCGGCCGGGATCGGCAGGGTTTCACGCAGGTGCGACTGGGTCAGCAGCAAGGCGATGCCGCTGTCTTCGAACATGTAGCTGAGGCGGTCTTGCGGGTATTCCGGGTCCAGCGGCACGTAGGCGCCGCCGGCCTTCACGATGCCCAGCAGGCCGACGACCATCTCCAGGCTGCGCTCCATGGCGATGCCTACCAGCACGTCCGGCCCTACGCCCTGCTCGCGCAGTTTGTGTGCCAGCTGGTTGGCCCGGCCGTTGAGCTCGGCATAGCTCAGGGTCTGCTCGCCAAACGCCAGCGCCGGGGCATCCGGGGTGGCGAACACCTGGGCCTCGATCAGCTGATGAAGGCTGCGCTCGTTCGGGTAGGCGGCTTGCGTGGCGTTCCAGCCTTCGACCAGCTGTTGCTGCTCCGGCTGATCCAGCATTGGCAGTTCACCGATCACCGCCTCTGCGTTCTCGACCAGCGCCTGCAGCAGGTTGGCAAAGTAACCCGCCAGGCGGGCGATGGCCTCGTCGCTCCACTGTGCGCGGTCGTGGCTGTACTGCATCGACAGTGTCGCGCCCAGTTCCACCACCAGGGTCAGCGGGTAGTTGGTCTGCTCCTGCACGGTCACGTCGCCGAAGCGCAGGCCACCGGGTGCACCTTGTTGCAGCGCCTCGGCCACCGGGTAGTTCTCGAACACCAGAATGCTGTCGAACAGCGCGTCACCGCCCTGCCCCGCCCAGCGCTGCACGTCGTACAGCGGTGTGTGTTCGAACTCGCGCAGCGCCAGGTTGCCAGCCTGCACCTGGCCGATCCACTCGGCCACAGGCTGCTCGGCACGCGGCGCACCGATCACCGGCAAGGTATTGATGAACAGGCCGATCTGCTCTTCCACGCCTGGCAGGTCTGCCGGGCGCCCGGCCACGGTAGCGCCGAAGCACACGCTGGCCTGGCCGGTGCAGCGCTGCAACAGCAGCAGCCAGGCCGATTGCACCAGGGTGTTGACCGTGACCCGGTTGGCCCGGGCAAAGGCTTCGATGCGGGCGGTTTGCTCGCGGTCGAAGGCCAGGCGGTGGTCGCCGTAACCGCTGCCACCTGCACGGCCGGCAATGGCCTGGGCCAGCCGGGTCGGCTCGTCCAGTACCGCCAACTGGGCCTTCCAGAAAGCTTCGGCAACGGCCGCGTCCTGGCCTTGCAGCCAGCCGATGTAGTCGCGGTAATGCGTAGCCTGCGCTTGCGGCGCCAGGCCGGCGTAGCGCTGCAGTACTTCACCCAGCAGGCGCGAGGTGCTCCAGCCGTCCATGAGGATGTGGTGGTTGGTGTAGATCAGGTGGTGGCTGGCATTGCCCGTACGCACCAGGACCAGGCGCAGCAGCGGCGCAGCGGCCAGGTCGAAGCCACGTTGGCGCTCACCTTCGGCCAGTGTCTGCAGGGCCTGTTCCAGGGCCGGCTGGCCACGCCAGTCATGCTCGCTGAACGGCAGCTCGACGGCCTTGCGTACCACCTGCAC
>NZ_JBJDNB010000075.1:0-1749 GCF_044900445.1 Pseudomonas sp. NPDC089407 | reverse complement strand
ATGAAGTGGCGGAGGTATTCCCAGACTTCGGCGACGTGTCGGGTGTCGGAATCGGTGGGTTCATTGCTGTCGACCCATAGGCAGTCTTTTTGGTGAAGGCTGCCGTCCTCCCGGCGCGGGGCGAAGGCTAGGGCGTAGCTGGTGCTGAAGGACGAACCTCCGAATTCTCTGCGTTTGAACAATCCGCCTCTGATGTTGTACCAGTCAAAGGTAAAGACCTTTCCTACTCGTTTATAATAGATTTTTTTAGTTATCCTGTTCAGGTAAATGTCTGAAAGGTTTCTTATATAGAATATTCTATAGGCTAAAAAAGGTGTAAAAATAAACGGCAAAATAATCTCTATAGCAAGAAATGCGTAAGCACCATCAAGTTCATAATTCATCGAATTATCTAGAAGGAGGGGTGGGTAGGCAAATATAGCTATGGCTATACACGCGGCAGTGTACATCTTGCCCATGAATACTGAGTCAGTAACCCAGGGATTTCGCAAGCGTAAAAGGAAAGAGGATGTGCTGACCAATTGTCCTGAGATTTTTGGATCTATTTCTATCTTTGTTCGGGGGTTGAATAGCCATGTGGTTGCCATAGGGTTATCTCTCGATAAAGAAGTCAGCGCTGGATCCGGTAGAATCAGCCAAGCAGTGATTCAGATGGTAGTTGATTGATAGATTAGCGGTTCTGGCTTTTTTTCTGTGAGTCTTATAGTGCAGTACGACGCCGGCGGGAGTGATATAGCAGTGAGGTAGGGTCGTGAGTGTTGTTGAGTTTCCGTCGGTATCTTCGACTTTTAATGTGCCAGACCATTGGCTGTGCCCGACCATAAAGTTGGGCAGTAGTATGGTGAACTCTATCGTAGGGACGTCCTCGGATACTTGGCTATGTATAATTGTTGCCCAGTCCGGCGTTGGCCACTGGCTGTTAGTGCTAAGTCTTGTTTCAAGAGTTCCGAGGCTGAGTTGCTTCGACTGCTCCAGTGAAAGCGCTATTGGAGCATATGTCTCAGCTTGCCATGACTCCAGCTCTTCAATAATGCTGGCAAAGCGAGGAAGCTTTTTTTAAAAGTCCAGAGTCAATCCTGGTCGGATTTCTCCATCGTTCTCTCCAGTTCCAAAAATACACCTGCTTGCCCATAGCTCTATCGGGCTATGCAAGCGCTCATGTGCTCTAGAATAGAGATATAGCCCTGCGAATATTAGTACGGCCCCCGTCAACACGATTCCTGCCGCAGCCCAACCTGCAAAGGGTATCAGGAATGTTGGGCCAGTAATGGCTAGGCTTCCCTCTAGCATAAGGGCGGAACCTATGGCAGTTGTCACGCCGCCAGTTATATTATATAAGCCGGAAGTCGAATCGCCGTTTTTTAGTTGACGCCTCCCCTTGGATAACTCCGATACAAGACCCGCAATTATCGCCGGATATCCTGATGCTCTTGCGAACAGAGGACTACCTAACAACTTTACAATTCCGTTACTAAAGCCCATTCCCGGCGCCGTAGCACTTAATTTCAACACTACGGCCTTCTGTACTGCCCGTACGCTGACTAATGTGGCCGCCGCTGCACCCATCACGCCGAAGACCGACGCAGCGAAGCCTGCGGTGTATTCCAGAGCATCGCTCTGCTGCAGGCTGTTGTAAGCCGCCTTGAGCGAAATTACGTTGAACCACAGCATCCCCGCGTTCAGGCCACCACCAACCCCCGTGGTAAGCAACCCGAGGAAGTTGGGTTTCACGCGCGCAGTGGTGGTCAA
>NZ_JBJDNB010000074.1:0-1895 GCF_044900445.1 Pseudomonas sp. NPDC089407 | reverse complement strand
GGTGAGGTCGAGCAGAAGCGCTTCCTGTGGCAAGGGTTGAGGATGCTGCGGGAGGAGACGCCTGGGCAGAGCATCTTGTACCTGTATGAGCCGGGAAGCTATGCGCCTTTAGCCCGAGTTGATCAGGCGGAAGGGGAAGAGCAGAAGCTTTATTACTTCCATACGGACCAGATTGGGACGCCGCTGGAACTGACGGATAGCGACGGTAAAATCGTATGGCAAGCGACATATCGCTCTTGGGGAGAGATAGAGCAACTATGTGTCAGTGAGCTCGAGCAGAACCTACGCTTTCAGGGGCAGTACTATGACCCGGAAACAGCTCACCATTACAACACGTTTCGCTTTTTTGATCCAACGCTTGGGAGATTTATAACACAAGATCCTGTTGGCTTGTATGGTGGTTACAATCTTTATCAGTATGCGCAGAACCCCCAATCTTGGATAGATGCTTTAGGGTTGGCGTGTGATAAGTGGGATGTAAGCAGCCACAAAGCAAACAAGAATGCGGTAAAAGGCAAAAATCTCAGTTTGGACTCGCATCATGTTGGGCAAAAAAACTTGATGAAGGACCTTGTCGAAGGCTACGATCCTGCTACAGGGCCTGCTATGCTGGTGCCGCGGGTAGGGCATACAGTTTCCAAAGAGGATGTAGGTATTGTTTCTAGAAGCAGTGTTAATCCTAGGACAGGTCTGCCTTTTGCCAATGCGCGCGATGTGGTTGCGCGTGATATTAGAGAGCTTAGGCGTGTTTACCCTGATGTGCCGAATGAGAAGTTGCAGGAGCTAATTGCTCTGAATAAATCTATGTACCCCGAGATGCGAAAGTAGAGGAGAGGGTTATGAGTGACAAGAAATTTGTAGATGCTGTTTTTTCTGAGTTGTTCGAAAAGAATTTTTCTCAATACAAGGATTCACTCACCAAGCCTGTCAATAGTGATAAGGATTCATATGCTAAGGCGCGCAATGCTCTTGCATTGCTAAGTGATGAGCAGAGGCTTGATGTTGTTGATTTTCTTAAGATTGCTATCGCAGATAGTGCCTCTGTAATTCTTGGAGCATTGGATGGGGTTCATTTTCCTGATGGCCTCGAGGGCGAATTTGTTGTGAGTTTAGAAGGTGAGGAGATTCAGGGTGATTTGCAGGATTTGTTCATAGAGAAAGCTCAAGAGGATGGTGTTTACAATTGAGTTTGTAAGCGCTTGCCTAGTTTGTTGGTATGAGGCTGTTCTTGTGGATGCTTGTGTGACAAGCGAGGTTTTTAAAAAATTTAATTAAAATAGTTGAGGCGTAGATCTCAACTATTTTTAAGATTGATCATAACAATCGCCTGTAGATTGAGCTAAGTAGGCTTTTTGATAGGTTTTCTGCTGAAATTTCTTAACTTCTAAAGTGCCTTTCGCAGACTGTGCGGGTTCAGGTGTCCCTGATCTATCACCACCGAAAGGCGGCCTGATGGTCACCCACAGCAACGCCCTGGGCCTGGGCTGCCATTACCGCTGGGAAACCCAGGGCGGCAAGCCGCGGGTGGTCGAGCACTGGACCAGTGACGGCGAGCATTACCATTTCCGCTACAACCTCGACGCCCGCACCAGCTGGTCAACCGACGTGCTCGGCCGCGAGCTGGAGGTGCAGTACAACGCCGACCACCGCGTCATCGCCAGCCGAGACTACGGTGGTGAACGCTATGCCATCGAGCTGGACGAGTAGGGCAACATGGTCGGTCTCGACCTGCCAGACGGCAATCGCCTGACCTTCAAGTACGATGAATACGCGCGCCTGCTCGAAGAAACCGACCCGCTAGGGCGCACGATCGCCTACGAGTATCACCACCTGACGACGCTGGTGACCAAGGTCAGCTACCCGGATGGCAGCACCTGGACGGCGCGTTACGACGA
>NZ_JBJDNB010000073.1:0-2386 GCF_044900445.1 Pseudomonas sp. NPDC089407 | reverse complement strand
CGTAAGCGTCCGGCGAACTCACCTTGCGTAAGTCAGGCCGGCACCCACTGATGCGGCAGCAACTGTCCGATCTCACTGGCCCGTTGGGTCGGCAGCCGCGTCAGCACATCTTTGAGATAGGCATACGGATCATGCCCATTCATGCGCGCCGACTGGATCAAACTCATGATTGCCGCAGCCCGCTTACCGCTGCGCAGGGATCCCGCAAATAACCAGTTCGAGCGCCCGAGTGCCCATGGCCGTATCTGGTTTTCGACCTGGTTGTTGTCGATGGGCACAGCCCCATCATCCAGGTAGCGCGTCAGCGCTACCCAGCGTTTCAGGCTGTAATCGAGGGCTTTGGCCGTGGCTGATCCATTGGGCACCAGGTCTCGCTGAGCCAACATCCAGTCATGCAGTTTTTTGAGGATCGGCACTGCCAATTCTTGTCGTATTCGCCAGCGCTCTTCATCACTCATGTCCCGCGCCTGACGTTCGACCTCGTACAAGCCGCTGATCGAGTGCAGGGCCTGTTCAGCCAGCTGACTTTTGTTCGCCACGTGCAAATCAAAGAACTTGCGCCGGGCGTGGGCCATGCAGCCGATTTCAGTGATGCCTTGTTCGAAACCGGCTTTGTAGCCAGCGAAGTCGTCGCAGACCAACTTGCCGTTCCAGTCACCCAGGAAGTTGCGCGCATGTTCGCCAGCACGGCTTGGGCTGAAGTCGTAAACCACCGCTTTGAGCCCTGAAAACGGCGTCGTGCTGTACGCCCAGACATAGGCCCGGTGGGTTTTCTTCTCGCCTGGCGCAAGCATTTGCACCGGTGTCTCATCAGCGTGGATCACGCCCTGGTTCAGCACGGCTTCACGCAGTGCATCGACCAGTGGCTGAAGCCGCACGCCGGTTTGTCCGACCCACTGCGCCAGGGTCGAGCGAGCAATTGCCAGCCCGGCACGGCCAAAGATTTTCTCCTGCCGGTACAGCGGCAAGTGATCGGCAAACTTGGCCACCATCACGTGGGCCAACAAACCTGTGGTCGGGATACCTTTGTCGATAACCTGGGCTGGCACCGGGGCCTGGATCAGGGTTTCGCACTGGCGACAGGCCCATTTGCCCCGCACATGTTGCTCGACGGTAAACACGCCCGGCGTGTAATCCAGCTTCTCGCTGACGTCTTCGCCGATGCGTTGAAGTTGGCAGCCACAGACGCACTGGGTGTTTTCGGGTTCGTGACGAATCACCGTGCGTGGAAACTGCGGCGGCAAAGGCGCACGTTTCGGGGATTGTCGTGGTTCGGCCTGTGGCGCATCTGGGAGAAGCTGTTTTAGCTCGGCCTCGATAGCTTCAAGGTCTGTGTCGAGCAGGTCATCCAGCAAGCTGCTTTGCGCCGGGCTGATTTGCTCGCTGCGCTTGGCAAACTTGTGCCGTTTGAGCAGGGCGATTTCGAACTTGAACTGTTCGATGAGGATTTCATCGTTCTGAATCTTCCTGCTCAACGCCTCGACCTGGGATTGCAATTGCAACGCCTGTGCCGCCAAGGCACGAAGCTGTTCCGGGGTCATCTGGTCGAGGTTGGGCGAGAAAGTCATGCCGCCGATTGTGCCAGAGCAGGCGCGGGGCGACGACAAGTAGACCGGCCAAATGGCCGGCGTTTACAGCATGCTAATCACACCGCCTGCACCGACGCGCTGCCACGGCAGGCCCAGCACCAACGCCTGGAGTTGTTCGCTGTCGAGTTCGACCTCGCAGCCGTGGCGAATGCCGGGCCAGTGGAACTTGCCTTGGTTCAGTCGACGCGCTGCCAGCCAGACACCGACGCCATCGTGCACCAGCACTTTCATCCGGTTAGCCCGGCGATTGGCGAACAGATAAGCGCAGTGCGGCTTCGCCGCACCGAACACCGCAATCACCCGGGCTAATGCTGTCTCGGTGCCAGCGCGCATGTCCATCGGCTCGGTGGCCAGCCAGATGGCATCGATGCGGATCATTGAGCGAAAGCCCGAATAAATTGCGCACAACCCTCGGGATCCGAGGCTGGCCATTTCACCGTGATCACTTGCCCGGCCACGGGCAACTCGATGATCACTGACGCTTCGACTGGCCGTTTAGGTGCGGCTTTTAGCGGGACGAAAGCTGGTAGTGAAGCCGCTGCGGGCAGATCTCGATAGAGCGGCAGCCATTTGCGGATGACGTTGGCATTGATGCCGTGGTTGATGGCGACACTGGACACGGTTGCGCCAGGTTGCAGGCATTCCTGAACGACCTGGGCTTTGAACGGTTTCGGATAAGAGCTTCGTTGGCGCATAGAAATCCTGGCGATAAGGGTGATCGCGTCCGCTTAAAAATACGCGGACACCATCGCCCTTAATGCTGGAGTTCGGAAGGTGAGTTCGCCGGACGCTTACGT
>NZ_JBJDNB010000072.1:0-2498 GCF_044900445.1 Pseudomonas sp. NPDC089407 | reverse complement strand
TGTTGCAGCGCCCTGAAGCCCTGCTCGAGGTTGAAACCTGAACCGGCATAGCGGCAGGCGGGCATGTCGCCGGTGCGCGGCACGATGGCATAGCGCACCGGCAGGATGGGGATACGTGCACTGCAGGCGGGGCCGGAGGTGGCGCTGCTGACGGAGGCGCCTGTCATGGCCGCTTCCTTTTGACTGTACGTGCTGATAATTCCTCAAACGCTTCTGGTGGCGGCAGGGCTGCCCGGACGTTAAAGAGCCGACAGATACCGTACCAACAGATGGCGACCGTAAGGTTGTACGGGAACAGCACGGCCCAGAACGGCAGCTGCCAGTTCTTCTTGCCCTGCATTTCACCGGGTTCGCCGGTTCGCCAGGGGGCGTAGTGGCGCCACGCTTCGGCCGGTGTCAGGCAGATTGCGTGCAGTGGTCTGTGCCACCAGTTGGGTTCGCCGGGCGGTGGGAGCTTGGCCGGGCCGTGGTCCATGAAGTGGCGGAGGTATTCCCAGACTTCGGCGACGTGTCGGGTGTCGGAATCGGTGGGTTCATTGCTGTCGACCCATAGGCAGTCTTTTTGGTGGAGACTGCCGTCCTTGCGGCGCGGGGCGAAGGCGAGGGCGTAGCTTGTGCTGAATGATGAACCTCCGAATTCAGTGCGTTTGAATACACCCCCTCCAATGTTGTTCCAGTCGAAGACTATGAGTTTGCTTAATCGCTTGTAATGGATTTTCTTAGTGTATCTATTGAAGCAAATCTCAGAAAGGTGCTTTATGAAGAAAATTCGATAGGCTAAGAAGGGTGTAAAAATAAATGGCCCCAGGAGTTGCATTGCGATGAACGCATAGGCACCTTCCTGTTCGTAATTGATCGAGAGATTCAGGAGGCCTGTGTAGCATACAAGCGCTATGACTAAAATCGAAGCGGTATACATTTTGGCCATGAAGACTGAATCAGAAACCCATGGGTTTCTCAAATGTAATACTGAGCTGGTCAGGTTTGAAACTTGTCCGTGAATTTTTGGTTGTACGTCGGTTTTTTTGTGTGGGCTAAATAGCCATACTGTGGCCATGGTCCTACCTTTCGACATAAAAGTTTGAGACTGAATACGCGCTGGGGGATATGCCTTGATTAGGTTGATATCTTATTGATAGCGTGGCGCTTTTGGTTTTAGCTCTATCAATTTTGTAATGTAAAACAAGTCCTGCGGAAGTTAAGTGGCAGGTCGGCTCTTTGTGTAGGGCGATTGAGGTGTTGCCGAAATCCAGAGCTTCCAGTGCGCCATGCCATTGACTTTGCCCAATAATAAAATGGTTTAGCAGGACGGTGAATTCTATAGTCGGCATGCCCTCGTTTATATGGCTATGGATTATTGTTGCCCAGTCCGGTGCTTGCCAATGGTTGTCTAAACTCAGGCTCGTAGTAAACCCTTCAAGCCTTAATAGTGTTGTTTGTTGAGTCGTTAGTGTAATAGGGGTGTAGTTTAGAATATGCCAATATTCCAGCTCTTCGTTGATATTGGCGAAACCAGGGAGAAATCCTTGGTGGTCTAACTTTATCTCGGGGCGGACCTCTCCATCATTTTCTCTTTTGCCGAAAATACTTCTACTTGCCCATAACTCTATTGGACTATGGAGCCGCTCGTTGGCTTTGGCGTGTAGGTAAAGCCCACCGGCAAGCACCATGGCACCGACAAGCACCAGGCTTGCTGCAGCCCAGCCCGCAAAGGGAATAAAAAATGTTGGTCCAGCGATCGCGAGGCTCGCTTCCAGCATAAGCGCGGCCCCAGCGGCAGATGTGAATCCACCAGCAGCAGTATAAGCACCTGATTTGTAATTGCCGTTTTGTGACTGCCGATACCCTTTTGATATGTCTGAAATTAACCCCAGAATAATTGCTGGATACCCAGAGGCGCGAGCGAATAAATTGCTGCCTAAGTGTTTGATAACTCCGTTACCAAAGGCCATCCCAGGTGCTGTCGAACTCAACCTCAACATCACGGCTTTCTGCGTTGCCCGCACGCTAACCATTGTTGCCGTCGCCGCACCGATGACCCCAAAAATCGACGAAGCAAACCCCATCGTGTATTCCGGCGCATCACTCTGCTGCAGGCTGTTGTAAGCCGCCTTGAGGGAAATCACGTTGAACCACAGCATCCCCGCGTTCAGGCCACCACCAACCCCCGTGGTAAGCAACCCGAGGAAGTTGGGTTTCACGCGCGCAGTGGTGGTCAACTCGATGGACACCGTCCGGCTTCCGGAGATGCGGATTTGTTTCATCTCCTCAACCTGCGCCATGCCACTTTTCAGGTACTTCTGTACCTCTTCGCTGAAGGGATTCTCCGCGATGGCTTGGCCGGTGATCCGGTAGCGCGCCGCCAGCAGCCCCAAAGCTTTCTCGGCATTATCCTCGCGCGCTGCCAGCAACACCTGCTGACGCAGGCCATGGCTGGCATCCCACCTTGTCTGCCCGCGCAGGCGCTTGAGCACCACGGTGTTGACCGTCTGTGCGGT
>NZ_JBJDNB010000071.1:0-2980 GCF_044900445.1 Pseudomonas sp. NPDC089407 | reverse complement strand
TGCGGTCGGTGTGGGAGCTGGCTTGCCGGCGATGGGCTGCACAGCAGCCCCGGCAGTCTTAACTGACTGGCATTAGGGCAAGCCCGCTCCCACAGTCTGCTTCGGGCCAATTACTCCTGTGAGGTCACCTCTGTCCGCCTTGTTTGTTCTCTTCGATATTGATGGGGGCGCCGCGGCTTTTCATCAATCTCCAGCCATGCATCCAGGGTGTGCGCGCCAAAGGCACAGGCATAATTGGCCCGAAACAGATGTGGGAGCGGCCTTGTGCCGCGAAGCGCCGCGCGGGCGGCGCTCGGTCTCACAGGCGCTGCATCACCCACCTGCAAACGCAGCCAGCGCTTCGCGTATGCGCACACACGCCTTGCCATCACCATACGGGTTATGCGCAACACTCATCTCGCGGTACACGGCCTCATCGGTCAGCAGGGTACTCAGCTCCCTCACAATCGATTCCACTTCTGTCCCCACCAACCTGACCGTACCTGCCGCCACAGCTTCGGGCCGCTCGGTGGTGTCGCGCATTACCAGCACCGGTTTGCCCAGCGCCGGGGCTTCCTCCTGAATGCCCCCCGAATCGGTCAGGATCACGTACGCGCGGGTCATCAGGTACACGAACGGCAGGTAATCCAGTGGCTCGATCAGGTGGATGTTGCGCACATCCCCCAGCAGGCGGTTGACCGGCTCGCGCACGTTGGGGTTGAGGTGTACCGGGTACACCACGTCCACTTCGGGGAATTGCCGCGCTATCTGCACCAGCGCCTGGCAGATGCGTTCAAAGCCGCCACCAAAGTTCTCGCGCCGGTGGCCGGTGACCAGCAACAGGCGGCGGTCGGCGGCCAGGTAGCTGAAGTGGCTGGCGAAACGGGCGTTCAGCGCCGGGCTTTGCAGCTTTTGTTCAACCTCCAGCAAGGCGTCGATCACGGTGTTGCCGGTGGTAAAGATGTGCGCGGGGTCGGTGCCTTCGCGCAGCAGGTTGTCGCGTGAGGTGCTGGTGGGGGCAAAGTGCAGCGCGGCCAGGGCGCCGGTGAGGCGCCGGTTGCCTTCTTCGGGCCAGAGTGAATACAGGTTGTTGGTGCGCAGGCCGGCTTCTACGTGGGCAATGGGGATTTGCTGATAGTAGGCCGCCAGGCTGGTGGCAAAGGTGGTGGCGGTGTCGCCGTGCACCAGCACCACGTCGGGCTTGAGCTCGGCCAGCACGGGCTGGATGCCTTGCAGGATGGCGGTGGTGACGCTGGTCAGGTCCTGGCCGGCTTTCATGATGTTCAGGTCGTAGTCGGGGCTGATGCCGAACAGTTCCAGCACCTGGTCGAGCATTTGCCGGTGTTGGCCGGTAACGCATACACGGGCGTCGAAGCGGTTGTCCTGGGCCAGTTGCAGGGCTAGCGGGGCCGTCTTGATGGCTTCTGGGCGGGTACCGAAAACGGTCAGGGTCTTGAGGGGCACGGCGGTGATCCTCTTGCTCGGGTCCTTGAAGCGCGGCGGTTTCCATTGCTCAAGAAATCTAGCAGCCGGGCAGTGGGGTGGGGTGGTTTGCGTGGCGGGCCTTGTTCGGCGGGCGCTGTGGGAAATTGGTAGTGCGTGGGTAGGCAGGGGTTATCGGACAAACGGGGATTTGCCTGCAGGCACAGGGCCAAGGGCTTGAGCTGCCGGGGCTGGGGCCGGCAGCGGTGAAAAGCGCGCTGTTTGTGGGGGGGTAGAAGCTGGCCGTTTTGCTGACCGATTCGGTAACCATTCGCTGGGGGTGGTGGGTGTTTTGCGGGCGGGTTAATCGCTAGGGTTGTTTGCGCAGCCGAAGGAAAACGGCTGCTGGAAACTGACCAACCCAAGGAGTGTTGACCATGCGTAATAACGTTCTGTCGTACCTGCTGCTGCCGCTGTTCGCCAGTTTGTCCTTCTCCCTTAGCGCCGCACCGGCCAGTACTACTGTTGTGGCCGAGCCGGTGCCGGTGGTGGCCCAGGTACAGGCCCAGCAGGCACCGCGGCTGGACTTGAACACGGCGGATGCACTGACCCTGCAGAAGGAGCTGAACGGCATCGGCAAGGCCAAGGCCGAGGCGATCGTGGCCTACCGTGAGGCCAATGGGCCGTTTGCTTCGGTGGATGAACTGCTGGAGATCAAGGGGATTGGCAATGCGCTTCTGGAGCGTAATCGGGACAAGGTGATGGTGGAGTAAGCGGGGAGGGGCCGGGGTGATGCCCTGGCCCGATCCGGTCATTTATACCAGGAAGTCCAGGACAGGAGGCAGAGATGATTCAAAAAGGCGCAACTTGCCTTGGGGTTTTGCTTGCCTGTCAGATCGAGCGCCGCCCGCGCGGCGCTTCGCGGCACGAGGCCGCTCCCACATCTGTTTCGGGCCAGTCACTCCTATGAGATCACCCCTGGCCGCCCTGTTTGTTCCCTTCGGCGTCGGCATTGACGCTGCTCTTCATCAATCTCCAGCCATGCGTCCAGGGCGCGTGTGCGCAGGTGGCAGGAGACACTGGCCCGAAACAGATGTGGGAGCGGCCTTGTGCCGCGAAGCGCCGCGCGGGCGGCGCTCGATCGAATAAGCGCTGCTTTATCAGCGGTCTTGCGCGTCCTTGGCGTCCGCTTCGGCGTTGCGCTCATGTACCTTGCGCAGTTGTTCTTCGGTTAGCGGCAGCTTCTTAGCCGTATCGCGCAGCATCATCAACCCGCCGACGATGGAGCCGAGGGCTATGATGAGTATCAGCCAGGCATACCAGGGCATTGTCGTTCTCCTTTGATCGGGCCATGGGCAACGCTTGTATGAAATTTGAGCGATTACCCGTTTCGTTGGTTCAATTATAGGTGCGTTCGCCGGGCCTTTAGCATCGCCTGTGCGATCGAGCGCCGCCCGCGCGGCGCTTCGCGGCACAAGGCCGCTCCCACAGTCTGTTTCGGGCCAATCACTCCTGTATTTTCACCGCTGGCCGCCTTGTTTGTTCCATTCGATATCGGCTGCGCCCGTGTTCTTCATCA
>NZ_JBJDNB010000070.1:0-3058 GCF_044900445.1 Pseudomonas sp. NPDC089407 | reverse complement strand
GAGCAAACGCGAGTCAGAGCTGCGGTCAGAGTGGTCTTACCGTGGTCAACGTGGCCGATAGTGCCGACGTTAACGTGGGGAAGGGAACGATCAAACTTTTCCTTAGCCATCGATACAATCCTCCGCAGAAGAAATAGTCTTGCGCTGATAAAACAAAGGCAGATATTTTCATATCTGCCTTGTTTGTATGGAGCTCTTGAGCGGATTTGAACCGCTGACCTCACCCTTACCAAGGGTGTGCTCTACCAACTGAGCTACAAGAGCGAAACACTTTGTGCAAAATCCAGCAAACTTGGAGCGGGTAGCGGGAATCGAACCCGCATCATCAGCTTGGAAGGCTGAGGTTCTACCACTAAACTATACCCGCGGAGCTTGCGGCTCTCGCTAAAACTGGTGGAGGGAGAAGGATTCGAACCTTCGAAGCTCTCGCAACGGATTTACAGTCCGTCCCCTTTGGCCGCTCGGGAATCCCTCCAGATGTGGCCGGCATTCTATGTGTCTGCCGTCCTAGTGTCAAGCGCTTTTTCAAATTTTTTCAATCAAATCTGAAACTTAGCTGCTTTGACACCGCTTCTGGTTCTGCCACCTGAGTGGTGTTCCCTGTGAAGCGGGCGCCATTCTATCAAGCTATTCACCAGTTGCAATACCCTGGCAGAAAATAATTTTATGTTTTAAGTCTTTGAAATCATTGGAAAGAGCCGAGATCACCGTTTGGTCCAGCAAACGCTCGCTTTCCGGGGCCACCTTGAGCCAGCGGCCATCTGCCCCAGGCAGCTGCCCCGCCACCGGCAACGTAGCAATATCCAGGCTTAGCAGCCGTTGGCGCAGCGCTTCGAGCTGTTCCTGCGCCATTGCGCCACCGATTACCAGGCATTCGTCCCTGCGCTTGGGCGGCGCCGACACACCGGTTTCACGCAACAGCCGGATTTCTTGCTGACTTCCCTTGTACAGCGACAACGGGGCGACTTCCTTGACCTTCAGCGGGGCTTCCTGCTGATGCCACACGTAATAAAAGACGTTGAGCACCAGTAACAGCAGAAACAACCAACGCATAGGCACCTCAATCCAATGGACAGGCCATGGCCAGGCCAACAAAAACCAGATCAGGCACAACACGCGCCTGTGGCACGGCCTCCCTCACCAGCGGAGCATCGCCACCGGTGAGGAACACTGTGAACTCCTCCCCCCACAACGCACGCGCCTGTTCGAGCTGGGTGCGCGCAAACCCTTGAAGCATCAACACGCAGCCGCGCTCTACCGCCTCGACGGTCGAGCGACCTGGTGACAGGCTGGTCAGTGCACGCTCGGCAGAGGCGTCGTCATAGCGGATGCGCCGGGTGTGCGTGCGCAGCTGGCTACGCATCAACGGCATACCAGGGCAGATGTATCCTCCAAGGTGTTCGCCGTCCGCAGCAACAAAGTCCGCTTTTGCGGCAGTACCCAAATCAATGACCAGGCACGCGCCCTTGGCCAAGTGAAACGCGCCCAACGCAGCCAGCCAACGATCCATGCCGAGACGCTGATGATCGTCATAGCCATTGCGCACACCCGCCATTTCCCGGGCTGGGTGCGCAACTCGCGCCTGCACGGCAAATGCCTGGCAAATTACGGCACAAAGCGCGTCGGTTTCCTCTTCGCTTCGCACACTGACAATGCGACAGCCCGTGAGGCGTACCGAAGCGAGCGCCTGCACCTCGACAACCAGCGCCTGGTCGGAGTCGACAATCCCGCCACCCTCAATCACCGCATCAGCGGCATGGATTACCCGCCACTTGATGAAGCTGTTACCGCAATCGAGCTCAAGAATCATCACGCAACCTCAAACTGAGCTCACCACCGCTGAAGCTCTTCTCTACTCCGTCCACCTCAAGGCGCAAGCCGCCCTGCCCGTCGACGCCAAGAACCACACCATCGATACGTGTGTTGCCGGCAACCAGCGATACATTACGCCCTTGCCACAGATGCGCCTGTTCCCACTCCTCCTGGAATGCGGCAAAGCCGTAGCGACGATGGCGCGCCAACTCATGCTGCAACTGCTGGCTAAGCGACGCTACCAGCTGGTTGCGATCAACTGCCGCACCCATTTCACGCCGCATCGAGGTCCACTGTTGGTCGACCTGATCGTTTACCTGCATGTTCACATTGATACCGACGCCTAGCACTACGTGGCAGACATCGGCTGGATCACCCACCAGCTCCAGAAGAATACCGGTGATTTTTTGCCCGCGAACCAGGACATCATTAGGCCACTTGAGCCCCACATCCTTTACACCGAATGCCTGCAAAGTGCGCATTACCGACAACCCCACAACCAGGCTCAAGCCTTCGAGTTGGCGCATGCCGCCATCGACGCGCAGCACCAGGCTGTAATAGAGGTTTTCGGCAAACGGGCTCACCCATTGCCGACCACGCCGACCACGGCCAGCGCTCTGGCGCTCGGCCAGAACGAGGAATGGTGCAGCCTGCCCTTCACCAGCAAGACGCAAACCTTCGGCGTTGGTGGAGTCGATGGTTTCGTGGATGAAGACCGGCCACTGTTCGCCCTCGGCAAACCCGGCGATTGCCTGCGCCTCAAGCAAAGCCAGCGGCGCCGCCAGCTGATAGCCGCGCCCACGAACCTTGTGGATGGTGAGGTTCAGCTCACTTTCCAGATGCTGCAGCTGCTTCCAAACGGCGCTGCGACTCACCCCCAGGGCTGCCCCCAGAGCTTCTCCGGAATGGAACCGGCCATCCTTGAGGAGATTCAACAACTTCAGCATGCCAGTCTCGACTTGGAATAAGGCAGGCATGATAGCCATGGGCTGGGGGCTTGCATAGGAAAAGGGCCGAATGCATGCAGCCTGGTAGCACATTCCTTGTGGGAGCGGGCACGCCCGCGAACACCGGCGAAGCCGGTGTCATGCACCGCGTTGGGATCTTCGCTTCTATAGGGATTTTTGTGAGGCCGGGTGACTGTTTTCGGGCCACAAAGACAAAACCCCTACCTGCATACGCAGATAGGGGTTTTGCGAAATGAATCTTGACGATGACCTACTCTCACATGGGGAAACCCCACACT
>NZ_JBJDNB010000069.1:0-3127 GCF_044900445.1 Pseudomonas sp. NPDC089407 | reverse complement strand
CCGGCCCAACACATCATAGGCGTACTCCAGCTTTTCTTCCGTGATCCCAAGCTGCTTGCCGATACCGCTGGGTTGTCGCTCGATGCTCAGCAGCCAGTCGCCGTCGTCATAGGTGAATTGCTGCTGTGCGTCGTTATTCAGCTTGGCGATCAGGCGGCCAATGGTGTCACGCTCGAACAGCGTATGCCGCTGCGGGCGTTCGGCATTTTCGCCGTAGCCAATTTCATCCAACCGGATGAGATGGCCGCCGACGTTGTAGCTGAAGCGCCGGGTCAGGTTATCGACCCGCACCTCTTCGCTCAGCCGGTCCGAGGCGTCATAAGCAAAGCTGTATGTGGCGTTGTTCTCATTGACCAGCGCGGTCAGGCGGATGGCCTTGTCGTATTCGTAGCGCACCCGCTGGCCTTTGGCATCCTGGCGGCTGCTGGGCAGGCCGCGGGCCGAGCGCATCAGGCGTATGGTCTGGCCCTTTCCGTCGGTGTGGCTGAGTACCTGGCCGTAGACGTTGTAGGTGAAGGTTTCCGTGCTGCCGTCCGGGTGGTTGATTCGCAGTACTTCACCGTCCGGTTTGCGCTCCAGCGAGGTGGTCTGGTTGAGTGCATCGGTCACCGCTATAAGGTGCTGACGCTCGTCATAGCGGTAGTAGGTGCTCTTGCCTGAGCAGTCCTGGTAGCGCTCGACCTGAGCCAGGGTGTTCCACCACAGGTACTTGGACTTGTAGGTCGCATCAATGATGGTGTGCGGCAGGCCGTCGTCACTGTTGAGGTATTCGGTCATCTGGCCGAGGGCGTCGATTTCGGCGAGCAGGTTGCCCTTGTCGTCGTAACGCGCCGTCCAGGTGCTGCCATCCGGGTAGGTGACTTTGGTCACCAGCGTCGTCAGGTGGTGATACTCGTAGGCGATCGTGCGCCCCAGCGGGTCGGTTTCTTCGAGCAGGCGGGCGTGTTCGTCGTACTTGAAGATCAGGCGATTGCCGTCTGGCAGGTCGAGGCCGACCATGTTGCCGTTTTGGTCCAGCGCGATGGCATAGCGTTCGCCACCGTAGTCTCGGCTGGCGATGACGCGGTGGTCGGCGTTGTAATGCACCTCCAGCTCGCGGCCGAGCACGTCGGTTGCCCAACTGGTGCGGGCGTCGAGGTTGTAGCGGAAATGGTAATGCTCGCTGTCACTGGTCCAGTGCTCGACCACCCGCGGCCTGCCGCCCTGGGTTTCCCAGCGGTAGTGGCAGCCCAGGCCCAGGGCGTTGCTGTGGGTGACCATCAGGCCTTCGGCGTAGCTGAAGCTGCGCACGGTGTCGCCGTTGCGGTTGATTACCGCATTCAGCTGACCGTGTTCGTCGTAACGGTACTGGGTCAGTGTTTCGACCGCTTCATTGTTCACCACGCGCTTGATGTCGGTCAGGCGACCCAGCGGTGTAGCGCTCTGGCCGCTCACCGCTTTCGCCGTAGCCAATCTCGTCCATGCGCACCAGTGCCTGCCAGCGTCGTAGCTGAAGCGTCGGGTCAGATTGTCGACCCGCACTTCTCCGCTCAAGCGGTCAGAAGCTCATATGCAAAGCTGTACGCCGCGCGAAGCGCTTTGCAATGCGTGGTCTAGCCTTTGCCGTCGGTGTGCGTCAGCACTTGGCCTAAGATGTAACACAATAAGCGCGCAACTTGAACACAAAAAGTCGTGCAACTTTCAAATCAGCATATTTTTAAAGAATCAAAAACCATCAGCAGACAACCAAACCCTTAATGTTGCTGCAAAAATCTTTCGACAAGCGCAAAGCCGGATACCCCCATTAATATATGATCTTGATATTCATCAATATCCAAAACCCTAACCGGATTTCCTCCCCGATAGAGAGTGCCCGCCATATTAAACTCCAGTCCACGGAGCGAGGCATCCGAAACCACTCCACGCTGCAGAATTGGCCACTCTCCCGCCTTCAAGTGGTCCACGGCTGTGAATATAACTTTAAACTCCCCACGGTGATCACTAAATACTAAGTAATTTTGATCCTCGGGAATTTTTTGATCATTGCCTATTGACAATACCGCAAAAGCAAATATTTTCTTAAATTTTTGCTCTTTGCTTTCTGCCCCCAGCCAAATTACCTGGCTGATTGCAAACCTTCCATCTTCCATCGGAATATAAAAAATGTCACCTGCCTGCATAGATCCTACTCCTTTCATAGCCCGAGCCCCTTCATTTTCGCCAAAGCATCAGATAGTACATCACTCCCCCAGCTAGGGCTATGTCCAGCCACGTCATAAATTGGAGCATTTGGATTGGAGGGGCTATACGATCTAATTCTATTCAACAAGTTTGTAACCTCATTAGTCGAAAGCGCCCCTCCATTGAGATCCATGATTCGCTGTTCAAGAAACTTGGCCTCAGCCTTAGTTAAATTGTTATCAAAAATCACATGCTGCTGTAGATGAGACTTTCCTGAAGTTGCAGCATGCACACCTAAGCGGGCAGACGCATCACCACGACCAACATACTTAATAACCCCATTGTCTGTTAACACGTAAAGTCCCTGTCCATTTACTGGGTCGTATTTAGCTCCTGTGCCCCCCGCACTACGCTGAGACGGCTTACCCATACATGGAGTGAGCCCAACAGGGTCTATCCAATTGCTTGGATTCAGTACATATCCGTAGAGATTATTACCGCCACTTAAACCTACCGGATCTTGAGTAGTGAATCTTCCAACTTCGTGATCGTAATATCTAAAGGTGTTGTAGTGCAGTCCTGTTTCAAAATCGAAATACTGCCCTTGGAAACGCAGATCCTGCTCGACCTGATCAACAGCCAGATGCTCAATCGTCCCCCACGAACGATACGTCGCCTGCCAAACTATCTTGCCGGCACTATCCGTCAGTTCCAGCGGCGTACCGATCTGGTCCGTATGGAAGTAATAAAGCTTCTGCTCTTCCCCTTCCGCCTGATCAACCCGCGCCAACGGCGCGTAGCTACCCGGCTCATACAGGTACAAAATGCTCTGCCCAGGCGTCTCCTCCCGCAGCATCCTCAAGCCTTGCCAGAGGAAGCGCTTCTGCTCGACCTCACCATTAATCTCGGCCCGCTTGGCCACCCGCCGCCCCAGGCTGTCGTAGCGATACTCACCGGTACTCTCCAG
>NZ_JBJDNB010000068.1:1875-3132 GCF_044900445.1 Pseudomonas sp. NPDC089407 | reverse complement strand
CAGTGCGAACTTTCGGTTCGTATCATCTTCACCACCACAATTTGGCTTTCGTGCGCAAATTGCTTGGGTGTTATATGGTCAAGCCTCACGGGCAATTAGTATTGGTTAGCTCAACGCCTCACAGCGCTTACACACCCAACCTATCAACGTCGTAGTCTTCGACGGCCCTTTAGGGGATTCAAGATCCCAGTGAGATCTCATCTTGAGGCAAGTTTCCCGCTTAGATGCTTTCAGCGGTTATCTCTTCCGAACATAGCTACCCGGCAATGCCACTGGCGTGACAACCGGAACACCAGAGGTTCGTCCACTCCGGTCCTCTCGTACTAGGAGCAGCCCCTCTCAAATCTCAAACGTCCACGGCAGATAGGGACCGAACTGTCTCACGACGTTCTAAACCCAGCTCGCGTACCACTTTAAATGGCGAACAGCCATACCCTTGGGACCGGCTTCAGCCCCAGGATGTGATGAGCCGACATCGAGGTGCCAAACACCGCCGTCGATATGAACTCTTGGGCGGTATCAGCCTGTTATCCCCGGAGTACCTTTTATCCGTTGAGCGATGGCCCTTCCATACAGAACCACCGGATCACTAAGACCTACTTTCGTACCTGCTCGACGTGTTTGTCTCGCAGTCAAGCGCGCTTTTGCCTTTATACTCTACGACCGATTTCCGACCGGTCTGAGCGCACCTTCGTACTCCTCCGTTACTCTTTGGGAGGAGACCGCCCCAGTCAAACTACCCACCATACACTGTCCTCGATCCGGATAACGGACCTGAGTTAGAACCTCAAAGTTGCCAGGGTGGTATTTCAAGGATGGCTCCATGAGAACTGGCGTCCCCACTTCAAAGCCTCCCACCTATCCTACACAAGCAAATTCAAAGTCCAGTGCAAAGCTATAGTAAAGGTTCACGGGGTCTTTCCGTCTAGCCGCGGATACACTGCATCTTCACAGCGATTTCAATTTCACTGAGTCTCGGGTGGAGACAGCGCCGCCATCGTTACGCCATTCGTGCAGGTCGGAACTTACCCGACAAGGAATTTCGCTACCTTAGGACCGTTATAGTTACGGCCGCCGTTTACCGGGGCTTCGATCAAGAGCTTCGCTTGCGCTAACCCCATCAATTAACCTTCCGGCACCGGGCAGGCGTCACACCCTATACGTCCACTTTCGTGTTTGCAGAGTGCTGTGTTTTTAATAAACAGTCGCAGCGGCCTGGTATCTTCGACCGGCATGGGCTTACGGAGCAAGTCCTTG
>NZ_JBJDNB010000068.1:0-1777 GCF_044900445.1 Pseudomonas sp. NPDC089407 | reverse complement strand
CACCCTCGCCGGCGCACCTTCTCCCGAAGTTACGGTGCCATTTTGCCTAGTTCCTTCACCCGAGTTCTCTCAAGCGCCTTGGTATTCTCTACCTAACCACCTGTGTCGGTTTGGGGTACGGTTCCCAGTTATCTGAAGCTTAGGAGCTTTTCTTGGAAGCATGGTATCAACCACTTCGTCGCCTAAAGGCAACTCGTCATCAGCTCTCGGCCTTGAAATCCCGGATTTGCCTAAGATTCCAGCCTACCACCTTAAACCTGGACAACCAACGCCAGGCTGGCCTAACCTTCTCCGTCCCTCCATCGCAATAACTGGAAGTACAGGAATATTAACCTGTTTTCCATCGACTACGCTTTTCAGCCTCGCCTTAGGGACCGACTAACCCTGCGTCGATTAACGTTGCGCAGGAAACCTTGGTCTTTCGGCGTGCGAGTTTTTCACTCGCATTGTCGTTACTCATGTCAGCATTCGCACTTCTGATACCTCCAGCAAGCTTCTCAACTCACCTTCACAGGCTTACAGAACGCTCCTCTACCGCATCACCAAAAGGTGATACCCGTAGCTTCGGTGCATGGTTTGAGCCCCGTTACATCTTCCGCGCAGGCCGACTCGACTAGTGAGCTATTACGCTTTCTTTAAAGGGTGGCTGCTTCTAAGCCAACCTCCTAGCTGTCTAAGCCTTCCCACATCGTTTCCCACTTAACCATGACTTTGGGACCTTAGCTGACGGTCTGGGTTGTTTCCCTTTTCACGACGGACGTTAGCACCCGCCGTGTGTCTCCCATGCTCGGCACTTGTAGGTATTCGGAGTTTGCATCGGTTTGGTAAGTCGGGATGACCCCCTAGCCGAAACAGTGCTCTACCCCCTACAGTGATACATGAGGCGCTACCTAAATAGCTTTCGAGGAGAACCAGCTATCTCCGAGCTTGATTAGCCTTTCACTCCGATCCACAGGTCATCCGCTAACTTTTCAACGGTAGTCGGTTCGGTCCTCCAGTCAGTGTTACCTAACCTTCAACCTGCCCATGGATAGATCGCCCGGTTTCGGGTCTATACCCAGCGACTAAACGCCCTATTAAGACTCGCTTTCGCTACGCCTCCCCTATTCGGTTAAGCTCGCCACTGAATATAAGTCGCTGACCCATTATACAAAAGGTACGCAGTCACCTAACAAAGTAGGCTCCCACTGCTTGTACGCATACGGTTTCAGGTTCTATTTCACTCCCCTCTCCGGGGTTCTTTTCGCCTTTCCCTCACGGTACTGGTTCACTATCGGTCAGTCAGTAGTATTTAGCCTTGGAGGATGGTCCCCCCATATTCAGACAAAGTTTCTCGTGCTCCGTCCTACTCGATTTCATTGATAAGAGATTTTCGTGTACGGGGCTATCACCCACTATGGCCGCACTTTCCAGAGCGTTCCACTAATCTCAAACCAACTTAAGGGCTGGTCCCCGTTCGCTCGCCACTACTAAGGGAATCTCGGTTGATTTCTTTTCCTCAGGGTACTTAGATGTTTCAGTTCCCCTGGTTCGCCTCTTGCACCTATGTATTCAGTACAAGATACTCAGCTTATGCTGAGTGGGTTCCCCCATTCAGAGATCTCTGGATCACAGTCTGTTTGCCGACTCCCCAAAGCTTATCGCAGGCTACCACGTCTTTCATCGCCTCTGACTGCCAAGGCATCCACCGTATGCGCTTCTTCACTTGACCATATAACCCCAAGCAATCTGGTTATACTGTGAAGACGACATTCGCCGAAAATTCGCATGTTGCGCT
>NZ_JBJDNB010000067.1:0-4153 GCF_044900445.1 Pseudomonas sp. NPDC089407 | reverse complement strand
AAACATACCGCATACCAGAAAGCCAGATATAACTCCAATTAATTCGCCTGGATGCGCCCCAATGACCTGATCTGGAACTACTGGGTCAACAACTACCTGCTTGGCAACGAGCCGCCGGTGTTCGACATCCTGTTCTGGAACAACGACACCACGCGCCTGCCGGCCGCCTTCCACGGCGACCTGATCGAAATGTTCAAGAGCAACCCGCTGACCCGCCCCGAAGCGCTGGAAGTGTGCGGCACCGCGATTGACCTGAAACAGGTCAAGTGCGACATCTACAGCCTGGCCGGTACCAACGACCACATTACCCCCTGGCACTCGTGCTACCGCTCGGCACACCTGTTCGGCGGCAAGATCGAGTTCGTGCTGTCGAACAGCGGGCATATCCAGAGCATCCTCAACCCGCCGGGCAACCCCAAGGCGCGCTTCATGACCGGCGCCGATCGCCCGGGTGACCCGGTGGCCTGGCAGGAAAACGCCACCAAGCATGCCGACTCCTGGTGGCTGCACTGGCAGAGCTGGCTGGGCGAGCGTGCCGGTGAGTTGAAAAAGGCGCCGACCCGCCTGGGCAACCGGGCCTATACCGCCGGCGAAGCTTCCCCGGGCACCTACGTTCACGAGCGTTGAGTTGCAGCGCCGTGGCGGCCGGCAAGGCGCCACGGTGTTCTTTTCACCCAAGAGTCACGCGCATGCCGCAACCCTATATCTTCAGGACCGTCGAGCTGGACGACCAATCCATTCGCACCGCTGTCCGGCCAGGCAAACCGCACTTGACGCCGTTGCTGATCTTCAACGGCATCGGCGCCAACCTGGAGCTGGTGTTTCCGTTCATCGAAGCACTGGACCCGGACCTGGAAGTGATCGCCTTCGATGTGCCCGGGGTCGGCGGCTCGTCCACCCCGCGGCACCCGTATCGCTTTCCCGGGCTGGCCAAGCTTACCGCACGCATGCTCGACTACCTCGACTACGGCCAGGTCAATGTGATTGGCGTGTCCTGGGGGGGCGCCCTGGCCCAGCAGTTCGCCCACGACTACCCCGAACGCTGCAAGAAGCTGGTGCTGGCCGCCACCGCCGCGGGTGCGGTGATGGTGCCGGGCAAGCCCAAGGTGCTGTGGATGATGGCCAGCCCGCGGCGCTACATTCAGCCATCGCATGTCATCCGCATTGCGCCGCTGATCTATGGCGGGGGCTTTCGCCGTGACCCGGACCTGGCCATGCACCACGCGGCCAAGGTGCGCTCCGGCGGCAAGCTGGGCTACTACTGGCAGCTGTTCGCCGGGCTGGGCTGGACCAGCATCCACTGGCTGCACAAGATCCAGCAGCCAACCCTGGTGCTGGCGGGTGACGACGACCCGCTGATCCCGCTGATCAACATGCGCCTGCTGGCCTGGCGAATTCCCAATGCCCAGCTACACATTATCGACGACGGCCACTTATTCCTGATCACCCGGGCCGAGGCCGTCGCCCCGATCATCATGAAGTTCCTCCAGCAAGAACGACAGCGTGCCGTCATGCACCCCCGCCCGGCGGCGGGCGGGTAAATCGATGCGGCCTTCTTCGCGGGCACGCCCGCTCCCACAGGGACGGCGCTGAACCTGTGGGAGCGGGCGTGCCCGCGATGGTGTTGAACGCGAAATGGCTTAGACGAGGGAGTGTTGCCATGACAGACAAACCGGCCAAAGGATCGACAACGCTCCCCGCCACCCGCATGAACGTGCAGAACGCCATCCTCGGCCTGCGTGGCCGCGACCTGCTTTCCACGCTGCGTAATGTCGGCCGCCACGGCTTGCGCCATCCGCTGCATACCGCGCACCATCTGCTGGCCCTGGGCGGGCAGCTGGGGCGGGTGATGCTGGGCGATTCGCCCTACCAGCCCAACCCGCGAGACGCGCGCTTCAGTGACCCGACGTGGAGCCAGAACCCGTTCTATCGCCGCGGCCTGCAAGCGTACCTGGCCTGGCAGAAGCAGACCCGCCAATGGATCGACGAAAGCCACCTGCACGACGATGACCGCGCACGTGCGCACTTCCTGTTCAACCTGATCAACGATGCGCTGGCCCCCAGCAACTCGCTGCTAAACCCGCTGGCGGTCAAGGAGCTGTTCAATACCGGCGGCCAGAGCCTGGTGCGTGGCATGGCCCACCTGCTCGAAGACTTGCGGCACAACGATGGCCTGCCGCGCCAGGTGGATGAGCGTGCCTTCGAAGTGGGCGGTAACCTGGCCGCGACCCCCGGCGCAGTGGTGTTTCGCAACGAACTGCTGGAGCTGATCCAGTACAAGCCGATGAGCGAAAAACAGCACGCACGCCCGTTGCTGGTGGTACCGCCGCAGATCAACAAGTTCTACATCTTCGACCTGAGCGCGACCAACAGCTTCGTCCAGTACATGCTCAAGAGCGGCCTGCAGGTGTTCATGGTCAGCTGGCGCAATCCCGACCCGCGCCACCGTGAATGGGGCTTGTCCAGCTACGTGCAGGCGCTGGAAGAAGCGCTGAATGCCTGCCGCAGCATCAGCGGCAACCGCGACCCGAACCTGATGGGCGCCTGCGCCGGCGGCCTGACCATGGCGGCGCTGCAAGGCCACCTGCAAGCCAAGCAGCAGTTGCGCCGGGTGCGCAGTGCCACCTACCTGGTGAGCTTGCTGGACAGCAAGTTCGAAAGCCCGGCCAGCCTGTTCGCCGACGAGCAGACCATCGAAGCGGCCAAGCGCCGCTCGTATCAACGCGGTGTGCTGGACGGTGCCGAAGTGGCGCGGATCTTCGCCTGGATGCGGCCCAACGACCTGATCTGGAACTACTGGGTCAACAACTACCTGCTCGGCAAGACACCGCCAGCCTTCGATATCCTCTACTGGAACGCCGACAGTACGCGCCTGCCTGCCGCACTGCATGGCGACCTGCTGGAGTTCTTCAAGCTCAACCCGCTGACCCACCCGCAAGGGCTGGAGGTGTGCGGCACGCCGATCGACCTGCAACAGGTCAACCTGGACAGCTTTACCGTGGCCGGCAGCAATGACCACATTACCCCTTGGGACGCCGTGTACCGCTCGGCCCTGCTGCTGGGTGGCGAACGGCGCTTCGTGCTGGCCAACAGCGGGCATATCCAGAGCATCATCAACCCGCCCGGCAACCCCAAAGCCTATTACCTCGCCAACCCGAAACTGAGCAGCGACCCGCGTGCCTGGTTCCACGACGCCAAGCGCAGCGAAGGCAGCTGGTGGCCGTTGTGGCTGGAGTGGATCACCCCGCGCTCCGGCCCGCTCAAAGCGCCACGCACCGAACTGGGCAATGCCACCTACCCACCGCTAGGCCCCGCGCCGGGCACTTACGTGCTGACCCGATGAGCATGCTGACTGGATGAAAACCCGCGACCGTATCCTTGAGTGCGCCTTGCAGCTGTTCAACCAGCAGGGCGAGCCGAACGTTTCCACCCTGGAGATAGCCAACGAACTGGGCATCAGCCCGGGCAACCTGTACTACCACTTCCACGGCAAGGAGCCGCTGGTGCTGGGCTTGTTCGAGCGCTTTGAGGAAGCGTTGATGCCATTGCTCGACCCGCCGCTTGAGGTGCGCCTGGACGCCGAAGATTACTGGCTGTTCCTGCACCTGATCGTCGAGCGCATGGCGCAGTACCGCTTTCTGTTCCAGGACTTGTCGAACCTGACCGGGCGCCTGCCCAAGCTGGCCCGCGGCATGCGCAGCCTTATCAATGCCCTCAAGCGTACACTGGCGGCGTTGTTGGCCAGCCTAAAGGGCCAGGGACTGGTGGAGAGTGACACCCAGGCGCTGGGGCAACTGGTGGAGCAGATCACCCTGACGCTGATGTTCTCGCTGGATTACCAGCGGGTGCTGGGGCGCGAGGGGGATGTGGGGGTTGTGGTGTACCAGGTGATGATGCTGGTGGCGCCGCATTTGCAGGCCCAGGCACGGGCGGCGGCGGAGCAGTTGGCGGTGAAGTACCTGGAGGGATAGGCCTGTCAGGTCGGCGGTGCGGCCTTCGCGGGCACGCCCGCTCTCATAGAACAAACTCTAACTTATTGATTTATCGAAACTTGTGGGAGCGGGCTTGTCCCGCGAACACCGGCAAAGCCGGTGCCAGACACCGGGTTGCCTTCTTCGCGGGACAAGCCCGCTCCCACCATGGCCATTGTTCT
>NZ_JBJDNB010000066.1:3627-4767 GCF_044900445.1 Pseudomonas sp. NPDC089407 | reverse complement strand
CTTTCATCACATCACCGTCCGCTTAACAAAGGAGGTGGCGAGAGGCAGCTTTGCAGCAGCCAGGGCGAAAGCTTCGCGCGCCAGCTCTTCAGAAACACCCTCGATCTCGTACAGGACTTTACCTGGCTGGATCTGGGCAACCCAGTATTCCACGGAGCCCTTACCTTTACCCATACGAACCTCGAGAGGCTTCTTGGAGATCGGCTTGTCCGGGAACACACGGATCCAGATCTTACCGCCACGCTTAACGTGACGGGTCAGCGCACGACGTGCGGACTCGATCTGGCGAGCGGTGAGGCGACCGCGAGCAACAGCTTTCAGGGCGAATTCGCCGAAGCTGACTTTGCTACCGCGCAGTGCCAAACCACGGTTGTGGCCGGTCATCTGCTTGCGGAATTTTGTACGCTTTGGTTGCAACATTTGGCGTACCCCTTACTTAGCAGCTTTTTTACGAGGCGCTGGTGCTTGTGGTTTCAGTTCTTCTTGGCGACCACCAATAACTTCGCCTTTGAAGATCCAAACCTTCACACCGATCACACCGTAAGTGGTGTGAGCTTCGTAGGTGTTGTAGTCGATATCGGCACGCAGGGTGTGCAGAGGCACACGACCTTCGCGATACCACTCGGTACGAGCAATCTCAGCACCGCCGAGACGACCGCTCACCTGGATCTTGATGCCCTTGGCACCAATACGCATGGCGTTCTGTACAGCGCGCTTCATGGCGCGACGGAACATTACGCGGCGTTCCAGCTGCTGAGCTACGCTCTGCGCAACCAGCATAGCGTCGAGTTCCGGCTTGCGGATCTCTTCGATGTTGATGTGCACAGGCACACCCATCTGCTTGGTCAGGTCCTGACGCAGCTTCTCGACATCTTCACCTTTCTTCCCGATAACGATACCTGGACGAGCGGTGTGGATGGTGATGCGTGCAGTTTGAGCCGGACGATGAATATCGATACGGCTTACGGACGCGCTTTTTAGTTTGTCTTGGAGGTACTCACGCGTTTTCAGATCCTTCAACAGGTAATCTGCGTAAGTAGCACCGTCTGCGTACCAGACGGAGGTGTGCTCCTTGACGAGTCCCAGGCGAATGCCAGTGGGATGTACTTTCTGACCCATCTGATCGACTCCGTTACTTGT
>NZ_JBJDNB010000066.1:2809-3617 GCF_044900445.1 Pseudomonas sp. NPDC089407 | reverse complement strand
ATGGAAAGACAGCTTGACGATGCGATCAGCACGGCCTTTGGCACGTGGCATGATGCGCTTCAGCGAACGCCCTTCGTTGACGAAGACGGTGGAGACCTTCAGGTCATCAACGTCTGCGCCTTCGTTGTGTTCGGCGTTGGCTACGGCCGACTCGAGGACTTTCTTCATGATTTCAGCGGCTTTCTTGCTGCTGAAGGCCAACAGGTTGAGCGCTTCGCCCACCTTCTTCCCGCGGATCTGGTCGGCGACCAAGCGGGCTTTCTGGGCGGAGATGCGAGCGCCCGACAACTTAGCGGCTACTTCCATTTCCTTACCCCTTAACGCTTGGCTTTCTTGTCAGCCACGTGCCCGCGATAGGTGCGGGTACCGGCGAACTCGCCCAGTTTGTGGCCGACCATGTCTTCGTTCACGAGAACTGGAACATGCTGGCGACCGTTGTGAACCGCGATGGTCAGACCGACCATTTGTGGCAGGATCATCGAGCGACGCGACCAGGTTTTAACTGGCTTGCGATCGTTCTTCTCCACCGCCACTTCGATCTTCTTCAGCAGGTGAAGATCGATAAAAGGACCTTTTTTCAGAGAACGTGGCACTGTCGTATCCCTCTAGTTACTTGCGACGACGGACGATCATGTTGTCGGTACGCTTATTACCACGGGTTTTAGCACCCTTGGTTGGGAAGCCCCATGGCGATACCGGATGACGACCACCGGAGGTACGACCTTCACCACCACCATGTGGGTGGTCAACCGGGTTCATGGCAACGCCACGAACGGTTGGGCGAACGCCGCGCCAGCGTTTGGCACCT
>NZ_JBJDNB010000066.1:392-2799 GCF_044900445.1 Pseudomonas sp. NPDC089407 | reverse complement strand
ACGGCACTCAGCCAGTACTTTACGCATTTCACCGGAACGCAGACGCAGAGTCACGTATACGCCGTCACGAGCGATCAGCTGAGCCGAAGCACCAGCGGAACGAGCGATCTGAGCACCTTTACCCGGCTTCAGTTCGACGCCGTGAATGGTGCTACCTACTGGGATGTTGCGCAGCTGCAGGGAGTTACCGGCCTTGATTGGGGCCAGGGCACCTGCGATCAGCTGGTCGCCAGCGCTCACGCCTTTAGGGGCGATGATGTAGCGACGCTCACCGTCTGCGTAGCACAGCAGGGCGATGTGAGCAGTACGGTTTGGATCGTATTCGATACGCTCGACAGTGGCTGGGATGCCATCTTTGTCGTTGCGACGGAAGTCGACCAGACGGTAATGCTGCTTATGACCACCACCAACGTGACGAGTGGTAATGCGGCCATTGTTGTTACGACCACCAGACTTCGATTTCTTCTCGAGCAGCGGTGCGTGAGGAGCGCCTTTGTGCAGCTCCTTGTTGACCACCTTGACCACGAAACGGCGGCCAGGGGAAGTCGGTTTGCATTTAACGATTGCCATGATGCACCCCTTCCTTACTCAGCACTGCTGCTGAAATCGAGATCTTGGCCTGGCTGAAGGGAGACGATCGCCTTCTTCCAGTCATTACGCTTGCCCAGACCACGTGCGGTACGCTTGGTTTTACCCAGAACGTTAACAGTCGACACGTTTTCAACTTTTACGTTGAACAGGCCTTCGACAGCTTTCTTGATTTCCAGCTTGGTTGCATCGGTAGCAACCTTGAATACGAACTGGCCTTTCTTCTCAGCCAGAACGGTAGCCTTCTCGGAAACGTGCGGGCCAAGGAGGACTTTGAATACGCGTTCCTGGTTCATCCCAGCAGCTCCTCGAATTTCTTCACGGCCGAGACAGTGATCAACACTTTCTCGTATGCGATCAGACTGACCGGGTCGGAACCCTGTACGTCACGTACGTCGACGTGCGGCAGGTTACGAGCAGCCAGGTACAGGTTCTGATCAACAGCGTCGGAAACGATCAATACATCGCTCAGACCCATGCCGTTCAGCTTGTTCAGCAGATCTTTGGTTTTCGGTGCTTCAACAGCGAAGTCCTGAACCACGACCAGACGGTCGCTACGCACCAGCTCAGCGAGGATGGAGCGCAGTGCTGCGCGGTACATCTTCTTGTTGAGCTTCTGCGAGTGATCTTGAGGGCGAGCTGCGAAGGTTACACCACCGCCACGCCAGATCGGACCACGAGTGGTACCAGCACGAGCACGGCCAGTACCCTTCTGACGCCATGGGCGCTTACCGCCACCAGCCACGTCGGAACGGGTCTTCTGCTGCTTGGTGCCCTGACGGCCGCCGGCCATGTAGGCCACGACTGCTTGGTGAACCAGCGTCTCGTTGAATTCGCCACCGAAAGTCAGTTCGGAAACTTCGATCGCCTGAGCGTCATTTACATTAAGTTGCATGTCAGTTTCCCCTTAACCGCGAGCCTTGACAGCTGGACGTACAACCACGTCGCCACCAGTAGCGCCAGGTACGGCACCCTTGATCAGCAGCAGGTTGCGTTCAGCGTCTACGCGAACTACTTCCAGGGACTGAACAGTCACGCGCTCGGCGCCCATGTGACCGGACATTTTCTTGCCCTTGAACACACGACCAGGAGTCTGGCACTGGCCGATGGAACCAGGCACACGGTGCGACACGGAGTTACCGTGGGTGTTGTCCTGACCACGGAAGTTCCAGCGCTTGATGGTACCGGCGAAGCCTTTACCTTTGGACTGACCAGTAACGTCAACCAGCTGGCCTGCAGTGAAGAGTTCAGCTTTGATCAGATCGCCAGCCTGGAAATCGCCTTCTTCAAGACGGAACTCCCAAACACCGCGACCAGCGGCAACGTTAGCCTTGGCGAAGTGGCCTGCCTGAGCGGCAGTCACACGCGAAGCACGACGCTCGCCGACAGTGACTTGCACTGCACGGTAGCCATCGGTTTCTTCAGTTTTGAACTGGGTGACGCGATTCGGCTCGATCTCAATGACCGTGACCGGAATGGAGACACCTTCTTCGGTGAAAATGCGGGTCATACCGCACTTGCGACCGATTACACCAATAGTCATGTTGTAAACCTCATGAGTGTACGGGGCTTTCACCCGCTATGGCCGCCCATTTCAGAGCGTTACACGACTAGACCGAAGTCTTAGCCGAGGCTGATCTGTACTTCCACACCTGCCGCCAGATCAAGCTTCATCAGCGCGTCAACGGTTTTATCCGTTGGCTGGACGATGTCCAGAACACGCTTATGAGTGCGAATCTCGTACTGGGGCAAGCCCGTACACCGCCGCATCGGCAAAATTGTCCAGGGATTCTCCAATCAGGCCGGTGGACCGGGCGAT
>NZ_JBJDNB010000066.1:0-382 GCF_044900445.1 Pseudomonas sp. NPDC089407 | reverse complement strand
CACGCAGTGGAACTCGACCACGCACTTGTGCACCAGTACGTTTCGCGGTTTCCACGATTTCCTGGGTGGATTGGTCGATCAGGCGATGGTCGAAAGCCTTCAACCTGATACGGATTTGCTGATTTTGCATTGGATTTCAGACTCCAGGCTGTTCCCAACGGACGCACTACGCCCGCTAAAAGGAGGCGTGATTCTATAGACGCCCCCATTTAGTGTCAACCCAATAAAAAAAACCCCCGCTGAGCGGGGGTTTTTTCAATCGGTCGAGTGATTACTCGATGATTTTGGCTACGACGCCGGCGCCGACGGTACGACCGCCTTCACGGATAGCGAAGCGCAGACCGTCTTCCATTGCGATGGTCTTGATCAGGGTAACAGTCAT
>NZ_JBJDNB010000065.1:0-6053 GCF_044900445.1 Pseudomonas sp. NPDC089407 | reverse complement strand
TACGGAGATCGGTTCATCAGGCCAACCTGGTGAAAATCAGGGCCTGCCTGGCGGCAGGCCGTTACCGGCCCGCACACAAAAAATCTGACAGTTCCCTATCGCCGGCAAGCCAGCTCCCACAAGTCCCCCACAGGTCTCAGAGACTGTGGAGACCTTTGTGGGAGCTGGCTTGCCGGCGATAGGGCCATCACTGTCAAGACAGAAGCTCAAGGCATACCCGGCAATTCATGCGGCCGCAGGTCAAACACCAGCACCTCTGCACCCTCCCCATTACCCAGTTCCAGCACCTGTTCCTGCCTCACCCGCACCCCATCCCCTTCATTCAGCACCTGTCCATTAAGCTCGACACTGCCCCGGGCCACATGCACATAGGCATGGCGGTTTTCCGGCAAGGTCAGGCTGGCACGCTCGTCACCGTCGAACAAACCGGCATATACCCGCGCATTCTGCCGCACCTGCAACGAGCCCTCGGCGCCATCCGGCGAAATGATCAAACGCAGCTTGCCGCGCTTTTCTTCGGCACTGAAATGCTGTTGCTGGTAGCGCGGTGTGGCGCCTTGCACGTTTGGCACAATCCAGATCTGCAGGAAGTGCACCGGTAGTGCCTGGCTGTGGTTGAACTCGCTGTGGGCCACACCGTGGCCAGCGCTCATCAGCTGCACATCACCCGGGCGGATCACCGAGCCGGTGCCCAGCGTGTCCTTGTGCTCCAGCGCGCCTTCCAGCACGTAGGAAAAAATCTCCATGTCGCGGTGCGGGTGCTGGCCAAAGCCTTTGCCAGGGATAACGCGGTCGTCGTTGATCACCAGCAGGTCGGAGAAACCTTGCTCGTCCGGGTTGCGGTAGTGGCCGAACGAAAAGGTGTGGTAGGACTTCAACCAGCCATGGAAGGCCAGGCCGCGGTCTTGGGCGTTACGGACGGTGAGCATGATGGTTCTCCTGAGCGGGCAGGGCATCAGGCCCTGCCGCATGGGTGGCTGGAGTTATTGAAGGTGTACTTTCAGTTCGCCTGCTGCCTGCCGCATCGCCGCCTTGACTGCAGGTACCTGGCTCAGCGGGTTGAGCAGCCCGTAGTCATGAATCATCCCGTTGTAGCGCACCGAGGTCACCGTCACACCGGCCGCATTCAACTTGCGGGCATACGCTTCACCCTCATCGCGCAACACATCGAACTCAGCCGTTTGCACCAGCGCCGGCGGCAAGCCTTTCAACTGTTCACTGCTGGCCCGCAGCGGCGAGGCGTAGATCTGTTCACGCGCCTTGACGTCGGTGGTGTAGCTGTCCCAGAACCACTTCATCATCCCGGTAGTCAGGAAGTGCCCTTCGGCAAACTGCTTGTACGACGCAGTCTCGAAGCTGGCATCGGTCACCGGCCACAGCAGCAGCTGGAAGCGCAGGGCAGGGGTACCGGCCTCTTTGGCCTTCAGTGCCACCACCGCCGCCATGTTGCCGCCAACGCTGTTGCCGGCTACGGCCAGGCGCTTGCCGTCCACGCCGATTTCCTTGCCATGCTCGGCCACCCACTGGGTCGCGGCGTAGGCCTGGTTGATTGCCGTCGGGTAGTGCGACTCAGGCGACGGGGTGTAGTCGACATAGACCGCCACTGCGCCGGAACCGACCACCAGGTCGCGGATCAGCCGCTGGTGGGTCGGGAAGTCGCCGAGCACCCAGCCGCCGCCGTGGAAGAACATGAACACCGGCAACTCACCTTTCACATTGGCCGGGCGCACCACTTGCAGCTGGATTGCCTGGCCATTGGCCTTGATGGTGTGTTCCTTCACCTCAATGCCGGAAAGGTCAACCTTGACCGATGCCTGGGCGCCGGTCAGTACGGCACGGGCGTCTTTCGGGCTGAGCTGCTCCAGTGGCTTGCCGCCGCCTTGTTCCAGCGCTTCGAGGAAGGCCTGAGTGTGCTGCTCGACGCCTGGGCTGCCAGCGGCGTAGGCGCTGGAAACGGACAGGGCCAGAAGGGAAGCGGCGAGGGTTTTGTGGACAATGTTCATGAGCGAATCCTTTTCTGTGCAAGTGGTTGTAGTGGGCGTCTTGCCTGGCCTGCTGGGCCATCGCTGTGACTTGTGTGTAGGTTAAGCAGATGCAGTGATGGGAAAAAGCCGCTATAAAGCGTTTGACTGTCACCAAGAGCGAGACAATGAACCCTTACGAAGACATGCGAATCTTTGCCCAGGTCATGGAGGCCGGCAGTTTTACGGCTGCCGCCGAGCGCCTGGGCATGTCCAAGCAATCGGTCAGCCGGCGCCTGATGCAGTTGGAAGAGCGCCTTGGCGTGCGCCTGCTCAACCGCTCCACGCGGCGCCTGGACGCCACGCCGCTGGGCCAGCACTACTACCAGTCGGCGCTGCGTTTGTTGGGCGAAGTGCAGCAGGTGGAACACGACATCAGCGGCCAGGCCCAGACCTTGCGCGGCACTTTGCGCCTGAGTGCACCGCTGTCGTTTGCCATGACGCACCTGGGCTGCTTGCTGACCGAGTTCCTGCAGTTGCACCCGCAGGTGGATGTGGAGGTGGACCTGAGTGACCGCGCTGTGGACCTGATCGGCGAAGGCTATGACCTGGCGTTGCGTATTGGTGCCCTGGAAGACTCCAGCCTCATTGCCCGGCGTATTGCCGATGTCGAGCGGGTGTATTGTGCGAGCCCGGCCTACCTGGCGGCGCGGGGCGTGCCGACCCGGCCGGAGCAACTGGCCGGGCATGACTGCCTGCCTTATGGGCATTCGCGGCAGGTGCAGTGGCAGTTCCGCCAGGGCGGCAAGGCCCAGGCGATTCAGGTAGCTGGGCGGATGCGTGCGAACAACGGCGAAATGTTGAGGGATGCGGCGATTGCCGGGATGGGGGTGACCTACCTGCCGACCTTCATCGTTGGGCAGGCGTTGGCGGATGGGCGCCTTGTGACGGTGCTGGATGAGTGGGTGACGCCGGCGTTGCAGTTGTCGGCAGTGTACCCGCAGCACCGGCAGGTGGCGCGGCCGGTGCAGGGGTTTGTGAATTTCCTGCGCGAGCGGTTGGTGCAGCTCTGACCTTGAACACCGCGTTGGCTGCTTCGCAGGTAAACCTGCTCGTGCACAGGTCGTTGTAGGCGCGGGTTTACCCGCGAAGTGTGCGTAGCCCCAAAGCCGGCCGGCGGCCTACGTGCCTCACTGTGCGCAGCGGCTGGTGTCGCCTTGCTCGGCCGGGGCCTTGCGCGCCGCCGCTAGGAGAGTTGCCAGCACGATCAATGCAGCTCCTGCCGCCATCCGCAGGCTCGGCTGGTCACCAAACAACCACCACGCCCCGATGATTGCGTACACCGGCTCCAGCGCAATGATCATACCGGCAGTACGCGCCTCCAGCCCTTCCAGGCTCTTCACGAACAGGTACTGCGACAGCCCGGTGCAGAACACCCCCAGCAACGCCAGGTTGACCCAGTCATTACCCGCCAGGCTGGTGTTACCCAGGTGAGTGAAAGCAAACGGCGCCACCAGCGCAGCCACTACCACGTTCTGCCAGAACGCCACCTGCATGGCGTTCATGCTCGATGCATTGCGGCGGTTGGCCACGGTCAGCAGGGCGAACGCCAGGCCTGAACCCAGCCCCCACAGCAGGCCGATGGTGCCTTTGTCGAGCAGGTCGAAGGTCGGCACCACCAGCACCAACCCTGCACTGACCATCAGCAACAGCAAACCTTGCACGGCGCCAATGCGCTGGCCGAACACGCCGCGTTCGATCATGGCGATGAAGGCCGGGAAGCTGGCAAAACCCAAGGTCGCCACCGCCACGCCGCCGACCTTGACGGCAATGAAGAAGGTCCCCCAGTGCGTGGCCAGCAGCGCGCCGGTCAGGGCCAGTATCGGCAGGTTGCGCAGGGTCAGTGCGTCGAGCAGACGCGTGCCTTTGAGCCCGGCAACGAAGCCCAGGGCGATAAATGCAAAGATGGCACGGCCAAAGGTGATGATGCTGGCGTCAGCCTCGATCAGGTGACCGAGGATACCCGTCAGGCCGAACAGCACAGCGGCGATGTGGGCAACGCACAGGGCGTTACGGTGGCCGGTGGCAGCACCGGCTACGGGGATTGAAGTCGCGATCATGGCAGTCAAGTCTTCACAAGGTGGCGCGCGCATGCACTCCCGGCTGCGCAACGCGGGTCTCTAATACTGGGAGTTTTATCGTTATGAGCCCGGACGAACTGCCCGGTGCAAAAAGGCGCCACAGCGTTGGAATTGTGAAGCGAGGCTGTTTTACTCGCGGGTACCACGTCGACCAGCCCACGGCGCGGGGCTGGTCGATGTGAGTATTATCTTTGTATACAGGTTATTCAGCCGATCGCGGGCGCCGTGTGCTTGTCTGATTGCGACATCACTTGTTGCCTTGCTGCGCCGCCTCAGTCGTCGCTGTAGTTCATGATCGACAGCAGCCGGATCGGCACCTGCACCAGTTGTTCGGGACCGTGCGGCGTTTCGCCGTCGAAGGTCAGGCTATCGCCGGCATGCATGTGGTAGAGCTGGTTACCGTGGCGGTACACCAGTTCGCCCTCCAGCAAATGGAGGAACTCGGTGCCGGGGTGGGCGAAGGTCGGGAACTCTTCGCTGGCGTCATCCATGCTCACCATATAAGCCTCGAAATGCTTCTTGGGCCCCCTGGCGTGATTGAGCAAGTGGTAGGTATGCCCCTTCTCGGTACCACGGCGCACCACCTCCAGGCCTTCACCGGCTTTTACCAGCAGCGCGTTGCCATCGGGCTGGTCGTACTGGCTGAACAGCTTGGCCATCGGCATGCCCAGCACATCGCACAGGCGGCTGAGGGTGTCGAGGCTGGTGGACACCTGGGCGTTCTCGATCTTGCTCAGCATGCCCTGGCTGATGCCGGCAATGCGCGCCACGTCGGCAAGCTTGAGGGACTGGGCCTGGCGCTGGCGCTTGATCTGCAGGCCCAGGTACTGCTCCAGGCGAAGGCGCGGTTCGGTTTCGGTCGACTTGTGCCTGGTGCACAACGGCTCGCTGTCCAACCACTTCCGCCTGCGCCAGGTGCTCAAGCGCGAAGGCAACAGTTTTGAAACCGACAACGACACTGAGGTGGCGGCCGGTTACCTGACCTGGCGCCTGCAGCAGGGCGACAGCCTGGCCCAGGCCCTGGATGGCGCGCTGCAAGACCTGGATGGCTTCTTCACGTTCGCCATCGGCACCCGCAACGGCTTTGCCGTGATCCGCGACCCGATCGCCTGCAAGCCGGCTGTGCTGGCAGAGACCGACGACTACGTGGCCATGGCCTCGGAGTACCAGGCCCTGGCCAGCCTGCCGGGCATCGATCACGCCAAGGTCTGGGAGCCGGCACCGGCCACCCTGTACGTCTGGGAGCGCGAAAGCGCCTGACCTGCCACCGAACCCCTGGAGAACCTTATGAAGACGATCGACCTTTCCAGCACTTCGGTGCGTGTGCTCAACCAGTCCCTGCACGGCGCAGTGCAGGACCATGAATGGCGGGTGACCCACCCGGGCGGTAAGCACAACCTGGCCGTGGGCATCAACGCTGATGTGGCCGTGGATATCGAAGGGCACGCCGGCTACTACTGCGCCGGCATGAACCAGCAGGCCAGCGTCACCGTGCACGGCAACGTCGGCGTGGGTGTGGCCGAGAACATGATGTCCGGTTCGGTACGGGTCAAGGGCAGTGCCTCGCAGGCCGCCGGTGCCACCGCCCATAGCGGCCTGCTGGTGATCGACTGTGCGGCCCTTTGTAGGAGCGGCCTTGCCGGGGCGCCGGACCGGTCGGATGGGCGCTGGGCGATTCTGGGGGCCATCAAGCTGACCATAGGGTTGCGGGCCAGCCGGGAAGTGGAAGAGCAGGGGCTGGACCTGGCGGAGCACAATGAGCGGGCTTATAACTTCTGAGTGATGCTGTCTGTACTGGCTCTTCGCGGGTGAACCCGCTCCCACAGGGATATCACAAGGCTCAGGACCTGCGCTTTTCCTGTGGGAGATCACCCAGCCCTTCCGGGCTGCGCTGTCTCGCAGAGAACAATGGCCATTGTGGGAGCGGGCTTGTCCCGCGAAGAAGGCAACC
>NZ_JBJDNB010000064.1:0-6554 GCF_044900445.1 Pseudomonas sp. NPDC089407 | reverse complement strand
TCGTCGCTCGGGGCGTCGACAGTGATCGAGGCCTCTTTCGAGCCAGCCGCGATGGTGATGGTTTCACCGTTGCTCAGCTTGATCACCAGGTCGGTACCGGCCTTGTTGGTCAAGGTGGCGGTGTAGGTGATCTTGCCGCCTTCGGCCACGGTATCGGTGGCGGTGAGGCTCAAGGTCGTCACGTCTGGCGTGGCTGGGTTGTCGGTGACGGTAGTCACTGGCTCGCCAACCGCCACGGTCTTCTCGTAGTTACCGCCCGAGATGTCGGTGATCTTGTTGCTCAGGTCCAGGTTGGTGTTGTGGACGTTGTTCGGTGCGGTGTACGGCACCGAAGCCGACGACTCACCCACTGGGATGGTGATGGTCTGGCCGTTGGCCAGTTTCACGACCAGATCCGAGCCGGTGACCTTGTGGTTGACCGAGGCGGTGTAGGTCACTACCCCACCTTCAGCAACTGTCGAAGTCGCGGTCAGGGTGACCGTGGTGGTATCGATGGTGTCAGTGACTTTGGTCACGGCAGCAGTGCTGCTGACTTCCAGCTTCTCGAAGTCGCCACCCGTGGTGTCTTCCACCTTCACGCTCAGGTTTTCAGCATCGATGTACACATCGTCGCTCGGCGCGTCGACGGTGATCGAGGCTTCTTTCGAGCCGGCTGCGATGGTGATGGTTTCACCGTTGCTCAGCTTGATCACCAGGTCCGTGCCGGCCTTGTTGGTCAAGGTCGCGGTGTAGGTGATCTTGCCGCCTTCAGCCACGGTGTCGGTGGCGGTGAGGCTCAAGGTCGTCACGTCTGGCGTGGCTGGGTTGTCGGTGACGGTAGTCACTGGCTCGCCGACGGCCACGGTCTTCTCGTAGTTACCGCCCGAGATATCGGTGATCTTGTTGCTCAGGTCCAGGTTGGTGTTATGGACGTTGTTCGGCGCAGTGAACGGTACCGAAGCAGACGATTCGCCCACCGGGATGGTGATGATCTGGCCGTTGGCCAGTTTCACGACCAGGTCAGAGCCGGTGACTTTGTGGTTCACCGAAGCGGTGTAAGTAACGACCCCACCTTCAGTGACTGTCGAGGTCGCCGTTAGGGTGACGGTGGTGGTGTCGATGGTGTCAGTGACTTTGGTCACGGCAGCAGTGCTGCTGACTTCCAGCTTCTCGAAGTCACCACCGGTGGTGTCTTCCACCTTCACGCTCAGGTCTTCGGCATCGATGTACACATCGTCGCTTGGCGCGTCGACGGTGATCGAGGCTTCTTTCGAGCCGGCTGCGATGGTGATGGTTTCACCGTTGCTCAGCTTGATCACCAGATCGGTACCAGCCTTGTTGGTCAAGGTCGCGGTGTAGGTGATCTTGCCGCCTTCAGCCACGGTGTCGGTGGCGGTGAGGCTCAAGGTCGTCACGTCTGGCGTGGCTGGGTTGTCGGTGACAGTAGTCACTGGCTCGCCAACGGCTACGGTCTTCTCGTAATTACCACCCGAGATGTCAGTGATCTTGTTGCTCAGGTCCAGGTTGGTGTTATGGACGTTGTTCGGCGCAGTGAACGGCACCGAAGCCGACGATTCACCCACTGGGATGGTGATGGTCTGGCCATTGGCCAGTTTCACGACCAGGTCCGAGCCGGTGACTTTGTGGTTGACCGAAGCGGTGTAAGTAACCACGCCGCCCTCGACCACGCTTTGCGTGGCAGTCAAGGTCACGGTGGTGGTGTCGATGGTATCGGTCACCTTGGTCACAGCGGCAGTGCTGCTGACATTCAGCTTCTCGAAGTCACCACCGGTGGTGCTGTCCACCTTCACGCTCAGGTCTTCAGCATCGATGTACACATCGTCGCTCGGGGCGTTGACAGTGATCGAGGCTTCTTTCGAGCCGGCTGCGATGGTGATGGTTTCACCGTTGCTCAGCTTGATCACCAGGTCCGTGCCAGCCTTGTTGGTCAAGGTCGCGGTGTAGGTGATCTTGCCGCCTTCGGCCACAGTGTCCGTGGCGGTCAGGGTGAGCGTGGTGATGTCCGGGGTCGCCGGGTTGTCAGTAACCGTGGTCACTGGCTCGCCAACCGCCACGGTCTTCTCGTAGTTACCACCCGAGATGTCGGTGATCTTGTTGCTCAGGTCCAGGTTGGTGTTATGGACGTTGTTCGGCGCAGTGAACGGCACCGAAGCAGACGACTCACCCACTGGGATGGTGATGGTCTGGCCGTTGGCCAGTTTCACGATCAGGTCAGAGCCGGTGACTTTGTGGTTGACCGAGGCGGTGTAGGTCACTACCCCGCCTTCAGCAACTGTCGAAGTCGCGGTCAGGGTGACGGTGGTGGTATCGATGGTATCAGTGACTTTGGTCACGGCAGCAGTGCTGCTGACTTCCAGCTTCTCGAAGTCACCACCGGTGGTGTCTTCCACCTTCACGCTCAGGTCTTCGGCATCGATGTACACATCGTCGCTCGGGGCGTCGACGGTGATCGAGGCTTCTTTCGAGCCAGCCGCGATGGTGATGGTCTCGCCATTGCTCAGCTTGATCACCAGGTCGGTGCCAGCCTTGTTGGTCAAGGTCGCGGTGTAGGTGATCTTGCCGCCTTCGGCCACGGTGTCCGTGGCGGTCAGGGTGAGCGTGGTGATATCAGGGGTCGCCGGGTTGTCAGTAACCGTGGTCACTGGCTCGCCGACGGCTACGGTCTTCTCGTAGTTACCACCCGAGATGTCGGTGATCTTGTTGCTCAGGTCCAGGTTGGTGTTATGGACGTTGTTCGGCGCGGTGAACGGCACCGAAGCCGACGACTCGCCCACTGGGATGGTGATGGTCTGGCCGTTGGCCAGTTTGATCACCAGGTCCGAACCGGTGACCTTGTGGTTGACCGAAGCGGTGTAAGTAACCACGCCGCCCTCGACCACGCTTTGCGTGGCAGTCAAGGTCACGGTGGTGGTGTCGATGGTATCGGTCACCTTGGTCACGGCAGCGGTGCTGCTGACGTCCAGCTTCTCGAAGTCACCACCGGTGGTGTCTTCCACCTTCACGCTCAGGTTTTCAGCATCGATGTACACGTCGTCGCTCGGGGCGTCGACGGTGATCGAGGCTTCTTTCGAGCCGGCTGCGATGGTGATGGTTTCACCATTGCTCAGCTTGATCACCAGATCGGTACCAGCCTTGTTGGTCAAGGTGGCGGTGTAGGTGATTTTGCCGCCTTCGGCCACAGTGTCCGTGGCGGTCAGGGTGAGCGTGGTGATATCCGGGGTCGCCGGGTTGTCAGTAACCGTGGTCACTGGCTCGCCGACGGCTACGGTCTTCTCGTAATTACCACCCGAGATGTCGGTGATCTTGTTGCTCAGGTCCAGGTTGGTGTTGTGGACGTTGTTCGGTGCGGTGTACGGCACCGAAGCCGACGACTCACCCACTGGGATGGTGATGGTCTGGCCGTTGGCCAGTTTCACGACCAGGTCAGAGCCGGTGACTTTGTGGTTGACCGAGGCGGTGTAGGTCACTACCCCACCTTCAGCAACTGTCGAAGTCGCGGTCAGGGTGACGGTGGTGGTATCGATGGTATCAGTGACTTTGGTCACGGCAGCAGTGCTGCTGACTTCCAGCTTCTCGAAGTCACCACCGGTGGTGTCTTCCACCTTCACGCTCAGGTCTTCGGCATCGATGTACACATCGTCGCTCGGGGCGTCGACGGTGATCGAGGCTTCTTTCGAGCCAGCCGCGATGGTGATGGTCTCGCCATTGCTCAGCTTGATCACCAGGTCGGTGCCAGCCTTGTTGGTCAAGGTCGCGGTGTAGGTGATCTTGCCGCCTTCGGCCACGGTGTCCGTGGCGGTCAGGGTGAGCGTGGTGATATCAGGGGTCGCCGGGTTGTCGGTAACCGTGGTCACTGGCTCGCCGACGGCTACGGTCTTCTCGTAGTTACCACCCGAGATGTCGGTGATCTTGTTGCTCAGGTCCAGGTTGGTGTTGTGGACGTTGTTCGGGGCGGTGAACGGTACCGAAGCAGACGATTCGCCCACCGGGATAGTGATGGTCTGACCGTTGGCCAGTTTCACGACCAGGTCAGAGCCGGTGACTTTGTGGTTGACCGAAGCGGTGTAAGTAACAACGCCACCTTCAGTGACTGTCGAAGTCGCGGTCAGGGTGACGGTGGTGGTATCGATGGTGTCAGTGACTTTGGTCACAGCAGCAGTGCTGCTGACTTCCAGCTTCTCGAAGTCACCACCGGTGGTGCTGTCCACCTTCACGCTCAGGTTTTCAGCATCGATGTATACATCGTCGCTCGGGGCGTCGACAGTGATCGAGGCTTCTTTCGAACCCGCTGCGATGGTGATGGTTTCACCATTGCTCAGCTTGATCACCAGATCGGTACCGGCCTTGTTGGTCAAGGTGGCGGTGTAGGTGATCTTGCCGCCTTCGGCCACGGTGTCCGTGGCGGTCAGGGTGAGCGTGGTGATATCAGGGGTCGCCGGGTTGTCAGTAACCGTGGTCACTGGCTCGCCGACGGCTACGGTCTTCTCGTAGTTACCGCCCGAGATATCGGTGATCTTGTTGCTCAGGTCCAGGTTGGTGTTGTGGACGTTGTTCGGCGCGGTGAACGGTACCGAAGCCGACGATTCGCCCACTGGGATAGTGATGGTCTGGCCGTTGGCCAGTTTCACGACCAGGTCAGAGCCGGTGACTTTATGGTTGACCGAAGCGGTGTAAGTAACCACGCCGCCCTCGACCACGCTTTGCGTGGCAGTCAAGGTCACGGTGGTGGTGTCGATGGTATCGGTCACCTTGGTCACAGCAGCAGTGCTGCTGACGTCCAGCTTCTCGAAGTCGCCACCGGTGGTGTCTTCCACCTTCACGCTCAGGTCTTCAGCATCGATGTACACGTCGTCGCTTGGCGCGTCGACGGTGATCGAGGCTTCTTTCGAGCCGGCTGCGATGGTGATGGTTTCACCGTTGCTCAGCTTGATCACCAGGTCGGTGCCAGCCTTGTTGGTCAAGGTGGCGGTGTAGGTGATCTTGCCGCCTTCGGCCACGGTATCGGTGGCGGTGAGGCTCAAGGTCGTCACGTCTGGCGTGGCTGGGTTGTCGGTGACGGTAGTCACTGGCTCGCCGACGGCTACGGTCTTCTCGTAATTACCACCCGAGATGTCAGTGATCTTGTTGCTCAGGTCCAGGTTGGTGTTATGGACGTTGTTCGGCGCAGTGAACGGTACCGAAGCAGACGATTCGCCAACCGGGATGGTGATGATCTGGCCGTTGGCCAGTTTCACGACCAGGTCAGAGCCGGTGACCTTGTGGTTGACCGAGGCGGTGTAGGTCACTACCCCACCTTCAGTGACTGTCGAAGTCGCGGTCAGGGTGACGGTGGTGGTGTCGATGGTATCGGTGACTTTGGTCACAGCGGCAGTGCTGCTGACTTCCAGCTTCTCGAAGTCACCACCGGTGGTGCTGTCCACCTTCACGCTCAGGTTTTCAGCATCGATGTATACATCGTCGCTCGGGGCGTCGACAGTGATCGAGGCTTCTTTCGAACCCGCTGCGATGGTGATGGTTTCACCATTGCTCAGCTTGATCACCAGATCGGTACCGGCCTTGTTGGTCAAGGTGGCGGTGTAGGTGATCTTGCCGCCTTCGGCCACGGTGTCCGTGGCGGTCAGGGTGAGCGTGGTGATATCAGGGGTCGCCGGGTTGTCGGTAACCGTGGTCACTGGCTCGCCGACGGCCACGGTCTTCTCGTAGTTACCGCCCGAGATGTCAGTGATTTTGTTGCTCAGGTCCAGGTTGGTGTTGTGGACGTTGTTCGGCGCGGTGAACGGCACCGAAGCAGACGACTCACCCACTGGGATGGTGATGGTCTGGCCGTTGGCCAGTTTCACGACCAGGTCAGAGCCGGTGACTTTGTGGTTGACCGAAGCGGTGTAGGTCACTACCCCACCTTCAGCAACTGTCGAAGTCGCGGTCAGGGTGACGGTGGTGGTATCGATGGTATCAGTGACTTTGGTCACGGCAGCAGTGCTGCTGACTTCCAGCTTCTCGAAGTCACCACCCGTGGTGCTGTCCACCTTCACGCTCAGGTTTTCAGCATCGATGTATACATCGTCGCTCGGGGCGTCGACGGTGATCGAGGCTTCTTTCGAACCCGCTGCGATGGTGATGGTCTCGCCATTGCTCAGCTTGATCACCAGGTCGGTACCGGCCTTGTTGGTCAAGGTGGCGGTGTAGGTGATCTTGCCGCCTTCGGCCACGGTATCGGTGGCGGTGAGGCTCAAGGTCGTCACGTCTGGCGTGGCTGGGTTGTCGGTGACGGTAGTCACTGGCTCGCCAACCGCCACGGTCTTCTCGTAGTTACCGCCCGAGATGTCGGTGATCTTGTTGCTCAGGTCCAGGTTGGTGTTGTGGACGTTGTTCGGCGCAGTGAACGGCACCGAAGCCGACGATTCACCCACTGGGATGGTGATGGTCTGGCCGTTGGCCAGTTTGATCACCAGGTCCGAACCGGTGACTTTGTGGTTGACCGAAGCGGTGTAAGTAACCACGCCGCCCTCGACCACGCTTTGCGTGGCAGTCAAGGTCACGGTGGTGGTGTCGAT
>NZ_JBJDNB010000063.1:0-13721 GCF_044900445.1 Pseudomonas sp. NPDC089407 | reverse complement strand
TCGGCCAGTGTCTGCAGGGCCTGTTCCAGGGCCGGCTGGCCACGCCAGTCATGCTCGCTGAACGGCAGCTCGACGGCCTTGCGTACCACCTGCACGGCATGCTCCAGCTCGCCCTGCAAAAGGAAACCCGTACGCAGGATAGCGTGGGCGTCGAAAGTTGCCTGCCAGGCCTGCGTGAAACGAGGTACATCCAGACCCTGCACGTCCACGCGCAGCTGGTTGATGTAATTGCCAGCCTGTTGGTCAAACAACGTGTGGAAGAGCATGCCTTGCTGCATCGGAGCCAACGGGTAGACATCAGCGATCTCGGCGGCAGCCAGCGGCAGGCTATCCAGCTGCACCTGGGTCAGGGCGACCAGCGGGAAATCCGAAGGTGTAACACCATGATGCTCCGGGTTACAGCAATGAGTAATCACAGCCTTGAGTTCCTGGGCGAATTCATCGGCCAGACTTTGAACCGTCGACTCCTCGAACACTTCACGGCTGAAGGTCCAGCTCAGCTTCAGTTCGCCAGCATAAACCTGGCCATTGATGGACAGCAGGCTACTCAGCGGCGTGTTTCCATCCTGGCTTTCACCGGATCGCTCGATTGCCGGAACGAGGAACGCACCCTCATCTGCAAAACTGCCATCGAACTGCCCGAGGTAGTTGAAGACGATATCTCCCTGAGGCAACAGCGCCAACTCCCGCTGCTGCTCTTTCCCCCCCAGGTAACGGAGCACGCCATAGCCAACGCCTTTGTCTGGTACAGCCCTGAGTTGCTCCTTGACAGCCTTGATCGAGGCAGCCATGTGCGTGGAGGGTATCAACTTTACCGGGTAGATGCTGGTGAACCACCCTACCGTTCGAGTGACATCAATGTCGTCGAACAAGTCTTCGCGCCCATGCCCTTCCAGGCGGATGAACACCTCAGGCTGCCCGATCCAGCGGGCGACAACCCGGGCCAATGCAGTCAGTAACAAGTCGTTGATATGCGTACGGTAAGCCGCAGGGGCCTCCTGCAACAGCTGACGGGTATATGCCGGGTCGAGTTGGGTCGCCACCGAAGTGGCATATTTGACTAAATTGCGGCCCTCGGCATGATCCACCGGCAATGGGGCGCTTCGGGCACCCTGCAAGCTGGCTTGCCAATAAGCCATTTCACGTTGCAGCTGCGCACTGCCCGCATAAGCATGCAGGCGCTGCGACCAGGCCTTGAAGGCGCTTGTCTTGGCTGGCAGGTTAACCGGCTGCCCAACGTTGGCTGCCTGGTAAGCTTGCTGCAAGTCTTCCAGCAGTACTCGCCAGGACACACCATCCACCACAAGGTGATGGATGGCTATCAACAGCCGTTGGCTGGCGTCGGGCAACGTCACCAGCAACACCCGCAACACCGGCCCATGCTCCAGGCTCAAACTACCCTGCACCTCGTTGGCGAGCGCATGAAGCTGGTCGGCACTTTCAAGAGAGCGTTGCCAAAGGACCGCTTGCGCCTGCTGGAGGGCAAAGTGTGCCGACCATTCACCTTCGATGCACTCAAAGCGCAACCGTAATGCGTCGTGATGATCGAGCAAGGCTTGTACGGCAGTGGTAAGGGAGGCGATATCCAACGGTATGTGCGCACGCAACAGCACCGACTGGTTCCAGTGGTGCCGCACGGGTATATCCACCTCAAAGAAACGCCGTTGAACCGGTGTCAATGGCATGCTACCGCTAACCGGCCCCTGGTCGATGACCAGACCTGTCGAACGCCGGGCCACCACAGACAGCGCCTGAACGGTCTGATGCTCGAACAACTCTTTGGGTGTGAACTGCACGCCTGCCAGGCGGGCACGGCTGACGACCTGAAGCGAGATGATCGAATCCCCGCCCAGCTCGAAGAAATTGTCTGTCAGCCCTACTTTCTCGAGCTTCAAGACATCCGCCCAGATCGCAGCCAGCTGTTTCTCCAGTTGCGACTCCGGTGCCACGTAATGTGCCTGCAGCAGACTGGCGTCGGGCTGCGGCAGTGCCTTGCGGTCCAGTTTGCCATTTGGAGAAAGCGGCAATTGCTGCAAAAACACCAAGTGCGTTGGGACCATGTAGTCGGGCAGGCGCGTTTTGAGCATGCTCCGAAGTGCATCACGCAGCTCTGCCAAATGCCCGTCATCGATTACTGGCGCAGCCGCGCTGGCAGGCACTACATAGCCAACCAATTGATGGCCCTGCATGCCAGGTTGCGCCACCACCACGGCGTGGCGAACACTTGACTGCTCCTGCAAGCACGCCTCGATTTCACCGAGCTCGATCCGGAAACCGCGAATCTTCACCTGATGGTCGATCCGGCCGACATACTCCACTGCGCCATCGACACGATAACGAGCCAGATCACCGGTACGATAAAGCCGCTCACCGCCGTGCTGCGCGAAGGGGTCGGGAACGAACCGCTCGGCGCTGAGCTGCGCCTTGCGATGGTAGCCACGCGCTAGCGCCTTGCCCCCGATATAAAGCTCACCGCAGACACCCACAGGTACAGGCTGCAGCCCGGCGTCAAGAATCAGAATGCGCGTATCAGGAAGCGCAGTGCCGATCTCGACTTCACCATTTCTCGCGCTCAAAGCCTGGCTGTGAGTCGCATTGATGGTTGCCTCCACCGGCCCGTAGCGGTTGTATATCTGCACATGCGGCAGCCGCTCAATGGCTCTGTTCAGCAAGTCACTGGACAACGCCTCTCCGCCGGAGAACAGGCGCTTCAGGCTGTGACACTGAGCCAGCCCCTCAGCCTCGAGGAAGCTTCTGAGCATGGAAGGAATGAAGTGCAGGGTGGTCACACCATGGGTACGAATCAACTCGATCAACAAGGCAGGATCACGTTGGTCACCCTGACGGGACAACAGCAACCTGGCACCACTGGTCAACGGCCACAGCAGCTCCCACACCGATACATCGAAGCTGAACGAGGTCTTCTGCAGCACCACATCGTCTTCGCAAAGCGCATAAGCTGCTTGCATCCACAACAAGCGAGAGCAAAGTGCCTGCTGATCGATACCAGCACCTTTCGGCCTGCCCGTCGACCCGGAGGTGTAGATCATGTAGGCAAGACTGCCCGGTTCGGTCACGTTCGGCAGATTGCCGGGCATCTCAGCCATGCCCAGCGCGCACTGGTCGACCAATACGCATTTAACCTGATCAGGCACCGGGAGTTTCGCCTGGCAGGCCTGGTTGGTCAGCAGCAGATGCACGCCGCTGTCTTCAAACATATAGGTCAGGCGGTCACGCGGATATTCCGGGTCCATCGGCACATAGGCGCCCCCAGCCTTGAGAATCGCCAGCAAGCCCACGACCAGATCCAGGCTCCGCTCCATCGCGATACCCACCAGCACATCAGGCCCAACGCCCAGCGCACGTAACGCATGAGCCAGCGTATTGGCCCGGTCGTTCAACCCCTGATAAGTGAGCGATTCATCGGCAAAGCGCACGGCTTGTGCTTGTGGCGTGCGGGCCACCTGCGCCTCGATCATGGCAATGACATTGAGCCCGTCCGTCGCAGTTGGCTGGCAACGGTTCCATTGCTCGACTACCTGATGCTGCTCCTGTTCATCGAGCAACGGCAACTCACTTAACGCCCTGGTCGCATCCTCGGCCAACCCATGCAGCACATTGCGCAAGTGCCTGGCAATGCCTTGAATGGCACGTTCACTCCACAACGCCCGATCATGGGTGTAACGAATGGAAAGTACGTTGCCAAGCCCGACTGCCACGCTCAACGGGTAGTTGGTTTGTTCGACATTGTCTACCTCACCAAACCGAAGGCCGCTGGGCGCCCCCTGCTGCAGTGCTTCGGAAACGGGATAATTCTCGAACACAAGGATGTTGTCGAACAGCGCTTCCCCCCCAGCGCCGGCCCATCGCTGGATCTCATAAAGCGGCGTGTGCTCCAGCTCGCGCATGGCCAGGTTGTTTGCCTGGACCTGGTTGATCCATTGCCCTACCGTCTGTTCGCTGCGCGGCGAGCCAACAACTGGCAAGGTGTTGATGAACAATCCGATCTGCTCTTCGACGCCTGGCAGGTCAGCCGGGCGCCCGGCCACCGTGGCACCAAAACAAACCGTGTCCTGGCCTGTATAGCGTTGCAGCACGAGCATCCAGGCCGATTGCACCAAAGTATTCACTGTCACCCGATTGGCCCGGGCGAACGCTTCGATTCGAGCGGTCTGCTCCCGGTCAAAAATGTCATGCAACGCAGCATGGCCTGATGATTCACCCTCTGCGGGTAAACGCACTGCCTGAGCCAGGCGCGTAGGCTGTTGCAGGTTGACCAGTTGGCCTTTCCAGAAAGCTTCGGCAACATCGCCATTCTGGCGTTGCAGCCAGCCGATGTAATCGCGGTAATGCGTGGCACCGCTAGCCTGCCAATGGCCGGTGTAACGCTGAAGCACCTCACCCAGCAGGCGCGAAGTACTCCAGCCATCCATCAGGATATGATGATGGGTATAGATGAAGTGGTACTGGTCGGCGCCGGTACGCACCAGCACTAGCCGCAACAACGGCGCTGCATCCAGGTTGAAGCCTCGCTGCCGCTCCGCCTCGGCCAATCCGTTTAGCGCTTGTTCGAGTGCTGGCTGCCCACGCCAGTCAAGCGCCTCGAAAGGTAGCGCAACGCTACGGCACACTACCTGTACCGCCTGGTCAAGATCGCCCTGCCAGACAAAGCCGGTGCGCAGAATATCGTGCGCCTGCAAGGCAGCCTGCCAAGCTTGCTTGAACGGCTCGACCTGCAGGCCTTCCACATCTACGCGCAGCTGGTTGATATAGTTACCGGCACTTTGCTCATAAAGCGTATGGAACAACATGCCCTGCTGCATCGGCGACAAGGGGTAGATATCAACCACCTCGGCGGCGTCGATCGGCAAGCTGTCCAGTTGCGCCTGGCTGAGTACAGCCAGCGGGAAGTCGGAAGGGGTTATGCCATGATGCCTTGCATCACAGCAGTGGCTGATAAGCTGCTTGAGCTCCTGAACGTATTCCTGCGCCAGGCGCTGTACGGTCGACTCGTCGAACAACTCCCGGCTGAACGTCCAGCCCATTTTCAGTTCGCCAGCGTAAACCTGGCCATTGAGTGCCAATAGGCTCCCCAGCTCGGCCGCTTCGCTTTGATTCGCCCCACCATACTCCTTGGCAGGTCGGAACAAGGCATTTTCATCGGCGAAACTGCCATCGAATTGCCCCAGGTAGTTGAAGACGATTTCACCCTTGGGCAACTCTGCAAGGATGCTCTGGCTTTCATCGCTTCCCATGTAGCGCAGCAGGCCATAACCAATGCCCTTGTCAGGCACACTGCGCAACTGCTCCTTGATGGTCTTGATCGTACTGTCGAGTTGCGGCTGCACGTTCAGTTTCACCGGGTAGATACTGGTGAACCACCCCACGGTCCGGGTAAGGTCGATCTGCTCGAACACATCTTCCCGGCCATGCCCCTCAAGCCGCACCAGCACCTGTGAACGCCCAGTCCAGCGCGAAATGACACGGGCAAGTGCCGTCAACAGCAAGTCGTTGATCTGCGTGCGATAGGCTGCAGGCGCCTCATGCAGAAGCTTATGAGTCCATTGCGCATCCAGCTGTGAGCTGGCGTAAGCAGCCGCTTCTTGGCGATTGCTGCCCTGCGGATAGTCAACGGGCAAAGCATCGTCTGCATCTTGCAGGTGATCCTGCCAATAGGCCAGTTCATGCGCCAGCTCAGCACCCTTACCATAGCGTTGCAGCTGCTCGGCCCACGCTTTGAAGGAACTGGTTTTGGCTGGCAGGGTGACAGGCTGGCCTGCTGCAAGCAGCTGGTATGCCCCTTGCAGATCTTCGAGTAGCACACGCCATGACACACCATCCACCACCAGATGATGGACAACCAGCAACAATCGTTGGGCGCCGTCGGCAACCCTGACGAGCACCGCTCTCAATAACGGACCGCCGAGGGTAAAGCTAGCCTGAGCTTCGTCAGCCAGGCGTGAAAGTGCCTCAAAGTCGTCGACTGAGCGATCCCACAGAACACTCTGGGTATCCACGTCATGGAAGGTGCCTTGCCATTGCCCTGCGACCTGATCAAAACCCAGGCGCAAGGCATCATGATGCTGCAATACGCAGCGCAACGCTGCCCCCATCAGCGTGGCGTCGATCTGTTCACTCGGTACCAACAAGACAGACTGATTGAAGTGATGCGGCCGGGCAATCGCCTGATCGAAGAACCAGTGCTGGACCGGTGTGAGTGGCATGGAGCCCGTCACAACGCCCTGATCAATGATCAGACTGTCTGCAAGCCGGGCGACCGACGCCAAACCTTGCACTGTCTGGTACTGGAACAACTGCTTGGGCGTGAATTGGACACCCACCTGCCGAGCCCGACTGACCACCTGCAGGGAAATGATCGAATCACCGCCCAGCTCGAAGAAGTTATCGGTGATACCCACTTTTTCCAGCTTCAGCACACTGGCCCATACCGCTGCAATATCACGCTCCAGGTCCGAACGAGGCTCCACGTGGCTGGCCTGAAAATGGCTGACATCAGGCTGCGGTAGCGCCTTGCGATCCAGCTTGCCGTTAGGGGTCAACGGCAGTTGGGCGAGGAACAGCAACTGCGCAGGCACCATGTACTCGGGCAGGCTTTGCTTGAGCCGGGAACGCAATGCATCCCGAAGTGCCGCTTGTTGCGCGGGCGCGTCAATCACCGTTTCATCAGCAGGTACGACATAACCCACCAGTTGCTTGCCGGCTGGAGCATCCTGGGCCAGCAGGACCGCTTCGCGCACGGCCTCATGAGCCTGTAGCCGCGCCTCGATCTCACCCAGTTCGATACGGAAACCGCGAATTTTCACCTGATGGTCGATACGCCCGGCATATTCGATCAAACCATCAAGCTGATAACGGGCCAGGTCGCCGGTGCGGTACATCCGGCCGCCCCCCTGCTCGTCGAACGGGTCAGGAATGAAGCGCTCGGCAGTCAGCCCAGGGCGCCCCAGGTAGCCGCGCGCCAACCCAGCACCGGCCATGTAGAGTTCACCGTTTACCCCCACCGGCACTGGCACGACAGCATCACTGAGCAGATAAACCGAGCTATTGGCAATCGGTCGACCGATATTGGCTCTGCCATTGGCCGAGCGCAGCGTGAAGGTAGAATACGTGGTGTCTTCAGAAGGGCCGTATAGGTCATAAACCTGCTTGACATGCCCGGTAGCGTACAGGTCGTCGACCAGCGACTGCTTCAAGGCTTCCCCGGCCAGGTTGATGGTGCGCACGGTAGCCGGCAAGCCTCCGGTCTCATGCAGCATCTTGATCGCTGACGGAACCGTATTGACCAGACGCACGCGTTCTTTGGCCGCCAGATAAGGCAACTCCAAGGCGTTGGCCGCAAGCACCACATAGCCGCCGGCCGACAACGTGACAAACAACTCCCACACCGACAGGTCGAAGCAAATCGACGTGGACGCCAGCACACCACACAAGTCCTGCTGACTGTAGACACCCTGGGCCCAGCCGATCAGCGCAGTAACGTTGCGGTGCTCGATCAGCACGCCCTTGGGTTTGCCTGTGGAGCCCGAGGTATAGATGCTGTACGCCAGGTTGCCCGGCTGCGTGATGCAAGCTGGATCCGTTATGGGGTATGACGCCAAGGACAGTTGGTCGAGCAACAAGGTATTGGCATGAAACGCCTTGGGAATACGCGCAAGCAGGTGCGACTGGGACAACAGCAATATCGACCGGCTGTCCTCAAGCATGTATTCGATGCGATCCTGCGGATATTCCGGGTCAAGCGGCACGTAGGCGCCGCCGGCCTTGAGAATGGCCAACAGGCCAATGACCATGTCCGGGGTACGCTCCACAGCGATACCCACCAACACATCCGGCCCTACGCCCTGCTCCCGAAGCCTGTGGGCCAGCTGGTTGGCGCGCTCGTTCAACTGTGCATAGCTCAGCGCCTGCTCGGCGAAATACACTGCCGGTGCCTCAGGTGTTTGCCTGGCCTGCGCCTCGAACAACTGGTGCATGCATTGATCGGCACGATAATCTGCCTGTGTGCTGTTCCAGACATGAAGAACACGCTGCAGTTCTTGACCGTCAAGCATCGACAGGTGCGCCACAGGCTGGTCCGGTTGGGCCACGATGCTGACGAGCAGGTTCACCCAGTGTGCAGCCATCCGCTCGATAGTGGCCGCGTCGAACAGGTCAGTTGCGTAAGTCAAGGCCGCGCTGATGCCAGACTCATGGTCAAAGGTGTCCAGTGCCAGGTCGAATTTGGCAACATCACTGCCCCAAGCCAGCTCTTCCATCACCACACCGGGAAGGCTCCGGGCCCTAGCTTCCCGGGTCTGCGACTGGTGGTTGTACATGACCTGGAACAGTGGGCTCAGGCTCAAGCTACGCTCTGGCTGCAAGGCCTCGACCAGTTGCTCGAACGGCAGGTCCTGATGCGTCTGGGCCCCCAGGGCACGCTTTCTGACCTGCTCAAGCAGCTCGGTAAAGGTAATGTTCAGTTCAAACTCGGCACGCAGCACTTGGGTGTTGACGAAAAAGCCCGCCAACCGCTCCGTTTCCACACGATTGCGGTTGGCGATGGGTACACCCACGCGAATATCCAACTGCCCCGAATAGCGATGCAGCAGCGTCTGAAAGCTGGCCAGCAGCAGCATGAAGGGTGTAACGCCTTGCTGCTGCGCTAAACGTTTGAGCGAAGCAGTCAGTTCGGCATTCAGGGGAATTTCCAGCCGCGCACCTTGCTGACCAGGGGCGGCGGGGCGAGGGCGGTCTGTCGGCAGCTCCAGTACTGGCTGCTGCTCACCCAATTGATCTCGCCAGTACTCAAGTTGCCGGTCCTTTTCACCGGCTTCCATCCAAGCCCGTTGCCAGATCGCGTAGTCGGCATACTGGATAGGCAGAGGCGGCAACTGAGCGTCATGCCCTTGGATGACACTTTCATACAATCGCAGCAGGTCTTCGACCATCACAGGCATGGACCATCCATCGGCGACGATATGGTGCAATGTAAGCACCAGCACCTGTTCCTGGGGGCCAAGTTGCAGCAGTTTGGCACGCAGCAGCGGCCCGTGCTGCAGATCGAAAGGTTGCCGAGCCTCAGCGTCCAGACATGCCTGCAAAACTTCCGGCGTATGAGGCGTCACCGCCTCCACCGCAAGCTCGAACTTCGGGTTTGCATGAACAACCTGTACTGCCTGCTCATCTTCCAGGATGAATGTGGTGCGCAGGATTTCATGACGGGCGATCAGCGCCTCGAAACTGTGTTGCAACGCGGCGATGTCCAGCTTGCCGCTGAATTTCAACGCCGCCGGGATGTTGTACGCCGAACTTTGCGGCTCCAGTTGCCAAAGAAACCACTGTCGCTGCTGAGCATAGGAAAGCGGCACACCTTTGGCGCGCTCGCGCGTTTGCGGAATGGGCAACTGGGCCAGGCTCATGCCCTTTGATGCAAGTTTCTCCAGAAAAAGCTTACGCTGTGCCGAAGGCAGTCCGATGAAGCGCTGTACAAGGTCCATGTTTCTGTTATCTGATTGCATCTCAAACTGCCTCAAGCTCGCTCATGAAGTCCTGAAGGTCATCCAGGTCAGCATCGGTATTGGTATTCAAGCCATTGATCATGGCTGCATAGGTCTGCAGGTCTGCGGCCTGGAACAACAGGCCGAGCGGCAAATGAGTGCCCAACGCCAGTTGCAGGCGCGCCATCACCTGAGTGGCTAACAACGAGTGGCCACCCAATTCAAAGAAGTTGTCGTTCAGGCCGACCCTGTCCAGCTTCAGGACGTCGGCCCAGATCGCCGCGATCTGGCGCTCCAGTGCGCTTTGCGGGGCCACATATTCGCTCTGTAGCAGGCTGGCATCCGGCTGAGGCAAGGCCTTGCGGTCCAGCTTGCCGTTGCCGGTCAGGGGCAACTCGGCAAGGAACAGCAAGTGGGCTGGAATCATATAGTCCGGCAGGCTGGCCTTGAGCCCTTTACGCAGCGTTTCGCGCACTGCCATTTGTGTTTCAGGCTTATTTACCACTGCACGGTCGGCGGGCACCACGTAGCCCACCAACTGCTTGCCGTCCGGACCGTCCTGGGGCAGCACCACAGCTTGCCGCACGCTGTCCTGTTCAAGTAAGCGCGCCTCGATCTCGCCCAGTTCGATACGGAAACCTCGAATCTTCACCTGATGATCGATCCGCCCCAGATACTCGATTACGCCTTCACCCGTATAACGAGCCAGGTCGCCCGAGCGGTAAAGCCGCCCGCCCTGCTCGTCGAAGGGGTTTGGCACAAAACGCTCGGCGGTCAACGCCGGGCGCCCGTGATAGCCGCGGGCCAGGCCATCCTGGCCAATCATGAGTTCACCGTGACTGCCCGGCACGATCGGGTTCAGAGCACCATCCAGCAGATACCAGCAAAGATCGGAAATCACCTCGCCAATCGGGCTGCTGCCGACCTTTTTCAGGTCATCCTGGCCGATCGGTCGATAGGTCACATGCACCGTGGTCTCGGTGATGCCGTACATGTTGATCAGCCGCGGCGGGCAATCGCCGAACACCTCGAACCATGGCTTGAGGCTGCCCACATCCAGCGCCTCACCACCAAACATCACATGCCGCAACGCCAGATGCTGGCCGGCCTGCATCGCTTCACAGGCAACCGGAATAAGTTGCTTGAACGCCGAAGGGGTCTGGTTCAGTACCGTGACCTGCTCGTCCACTAGCAAGGCATAGAAGTCCTGCGGGGAGCGCGCCACCTCTTTCGGTACGATGACTGCTTTCCCGCCATACAGCAGGGCGCCATACATCTCCCACACAGAGAAGTCGAAGGCGTAGGAATGAAACACCGTCCACACATCGCTGGCATCGAAACCGAACCAGTCCTGCGTCGCCGCGAACAGGCGCACCACGTTATGGTGCGTCAGCAACGCGCCTTTGGGCTTTCCAGTCGAACCTGAGGTGTAGATCACGTAGGCCAGGTTGTGCGGTGATACCGTCACATCGGGGTTTGCTTCGCTGTAATCGGCCAGGGTTTCGTCGTCCAGTAGCAGGTACTGCACACCCGGTGAGGCAGGCAACACGTCACGCAAATGGGCTTGAGTCAGCAGCAAGGCAATGCCACTGTCCTCGAACAGATAGGCAAGGCGATCCTGCGGGGACTCAGGATCCAGAGGCACATAGGCACCGCCTGCCTTGAGGATGCCCAGCAGGCCGACCACCATCTCCAGGCTGCGCTCCACAGAGAGCCCAACCAGCACGTCAGGGCCCACACCCGACTCGCGCAGTCGGTGCGCCAATTGGTTGGCCCGGCGGTTCAGTTCAGCGTAGCTAAGCGTCTGACCACCACAGCTCAGGGCGGTGGCATCCGGCGACCGTTCGGCCTGGGCTTCGATCAACTGGTGCAACGCATGCGCGCTGGGGAAGCTTGCCTGGGTGCGATTCCAGTTCTGTAAGACCTGTGCGCGCTCGTGCTCGGCCATCAACGGCAAGTCGACCACTCGCTGCTCCGGCTGGCGTACGATGCCGCTAAGCAGATTCAACCAGTGCCGGGCCATGCTTTCGATGGTCGAGGCGTCAAACAAGTCGGTGGCGTAGGTCAATGCCGCGCCAATACCCTGCTCATGCTCGAAGGTATCCAGAGTCAGGTCGAACTTGGCCGTGTGGCTGTCCCAGGCCAGTTCCTCCATTTCCAGACCCGGCAGGCGGTTGCGTACGCCCTTGGCCTGGCTCTGGTGGTTGTACATCACCTGGAACAGCGGACTGTGGCCAAGGTTACGCTCGACCTGCAATGCCTCGACCAGCTGTTCGAACGGCAAGTCCTGATGGGCCTGCGCCCCCAAGGCACGCTGCCTGACCTGCTCCAGCAGCTCACTGAACGTCATCTGCAGGTCAAACTCGGCACGCAACACCTGGGTATTGACGAAGAAACCAATCAGGCGCTCGGTCTCGACCCGGTTGCGATTGGCGACTGGCACACCCACGCGGATGTCCGCTTGCCCGCTATAGCGGTGAAGCAGTACCTGGAAACTGGCCAGCAACAGCATGAATGGCGTCACGCCCTGCTGCTGAGCCAATTGCTTGAGCGCCCCCGCCAGGTCGTTGCCCAGCGCCACCGTGACCCGCGCGCCTTGATAGCTGCTTACCGCAGGCCGCGGGCGGTCGGCGGGCAGTTCCAGCACAGGCTGCTCGTCTCCCAGTTGCGCTGTCCAGTAGGCCAGCTGCTTTTCCTGCTCACCGGCCTCCATCCAGTTGCGCTGCCAGATGGTATAGTCGGCGTACTGCACCGGCAGCGCCGGCAGGTCCACGGCCAGCCCCTGGCTATGGCCGTGATAGAGCTGCACCAGTTCGCTGACCATGACTGGCATCGACCAACCATCGGAGACAATGTGATGCAGGGTCAGCACCAGAACATGCTCGTCTGCTGCCAGGCGCAGCAGGCGCACCCGCAACAGGGGGCCGTGCTGCAGGTCGAACGGCACGTGCGCTTCGGCCTCGACACGCTGGCGCAATTGGCTGTCGTCAGCCCGCTCCAGCGCCTCGATGGCCAGTTCGAACGGGATGTGCGGGTGGATCACTTGAACGGCCCGCTCACCTTCCAGCTGGAAGGTGGTACGCAACGTTTCGTGGCGTTCGATCAGGGCCTCGAAACTGCGCTGCAGGGCCTGGGTATCCAGTTGCCCCTTGAAGCGCAAGACCGATGAGAGGTTGTACGCGCTGCTCACCTGACCTAGCTGGGACAGGATCCACAGGCGCTGCTGGGCGTAGGAAAGCAGCGTCGGCTCTACAGGGTCCCGCGGGAAGATCGGCGTAACCCCATACAGGTTCACGCCTTGTTTCTTGAGCAAGGCCGCCAACGCCTTACGTTTTGGGGTGGACAGCGATACAACCGTATCGAGCAGCTCTTGCACAGGGAATCTCCTAAGAAATCAGCTCATCAATTTCCTCCGTAGATAGACGGTTGAGTGGTGGCATGGATTTAGCGGGAAATTCAGCGGCAACAGCGGGCCTGGTCGTCGCCGACGGCCTTGCCCAGCTGTAACAGCTTGCGCAATGGGTGCAGGAGCGGGCGCGCCCGCTTTCACAGGTTCGGCAATGCTCCAGCGGGGGATGCATTACCTGTGAGGCGGGCGGACAAAAGGGCTCAGGAAATCAGCTCGTCAAGCTCTTCGGCGCTCAGGCTCTCGAGCAGCGCCAGGGACTTGGCCAACTGGTCCTGGGTGCTGTCGACAACCGGTGTTATTTCTTCGAGTTGGCGACTGAAGTCGGCCAGGACCGGGGACTCGAAGAGTTCTTTCAGTTCCACCGTGATACCCGCTTGCTCCTGAATGCGTACGATCACTGAAGTGGCCAGCAAGGAATGCCCACCCAGCTGGAAGAAGTTATCACTCAAACCAACCCGCTCCAGCTTCAGCACATCGGCCCAGATCGTCGCAATTTGCTGCTCCAGTTCGCTTTGCGGGGCGATGTATTCGCCCTGCAACTGGCTGGCATCCGGTTGTGGCAAGGCCTTGCGGTCCAGCTTGCCGTTCGGCGTCACCGGTAGCTTGTCGAGCAGCAGCAGGTGCGCCGGTACCATGTAGTCCGGCAGGCCGGCCTTCAGCGCTTCGCGCAGGCTGTCGCGCAAGGCGTTCTGCTCTTGCGTGCTGTCGGCAGGTACCACGTAACCCACCAGTTGTTTGCCGCTCGGCCCGTCCTGGGCCAGCACCACCGCTTCCTGCACGCTCGGCAGTTCAAGCAGGCGTGCTTCGATCTCGCC
>NZ_JBJDNB010000062.1:0-15614 GCF_044900445.1 Pseudomonas sp. NPDC089407 | reverse complement strand
ATGACTGTTACCCTGATCAAGACCATCGCAATGGAAGACGGTCTGCGCTTCGCTATCCGTGAAGGCGGTCGTACCGTCGGCGCCGGCGTCGTAGCAAAAATTATTGAATAAGTAGTTGATTTACTTGATCAGGCCGGTATAATGGCCGGCCTGATACAGCGTTACAGGTCAGTAGCTCAATTGGCAGAGCGACGGTCTCCAAAACCGTAGGTTGGGGGTTCGATTCCCTCCTGACCTGCCATTTCACCTCGGTGTGATGGCTTTCTTCTTACAGGATCCTCCTCGATGACCCCCAAAACTGAAGCCCAAGAATCGCGTTTTGATCTGTTCAAGTGGCTGGCTGTAGTGGCTTTGGTGGTAGTTGGTGTTGTGGGTAATCAATACTACTCCGCTTCCCCAATCCTGTATCGCGTTCTCGCACTTCTCGCCCTGGCTGCTGTCGCAGGCTTTGTAGCTCTGCAGACTGCGAAGGGTAAGTCGTTCTTTGCGTTGGCGAAGGAAGCTCGTACCGAGATTCGTAAAGTCGTGTGGCCGACCCGCCAGGAAACCACCCAGACCACGCTGATTGTCGTGGCTGTCGTGCTGGTTATGGCACTGCTGTTGTGGGGTCTCGATTCCCTGCTCGGCTGGGCGGTCTCCTTGATCGTTGGCTAAAGGTGTCCCGTGGCTAAGCGTTGGTATGTTGTGCATGCTTACTCGGGTTACGAGAAGCATGTAATGCGCTCCCTGATTGAGCGCGTCAAGCTGGCTGGCATGGAAGACGGTTTCGGCGAGATCCTGGTCCCGACCGAAGAAGTCGTCGAAATGCGCAATGGCCAGAAGCGCAAGAGTGAGCGCAAATTCTTCCCTGGCTATGTACTGGTCCAGATGGAGATGAACGAAGGGACTTGGCACTTGGTCAAGGACACCCCTCGTGTGATGGGCTTTATCGGTGGTACCGCAGACAAGCCTGCGCCAATCACTGATAAGGAAGCTGAAGCTATCCTGCGTCGCGTTGCCGACGGTAGTGACAAGCCGAAGCCGAAGACGCTGTTCGAGCCAGGTGAAGTGGTTCGAGTCATTGACGGTCCGTTCGCTGACTTCAATGGTAGTGTCGAAGAGGTTAACTACGAAAAGAGCCGCCTGCAGGTTGCAGTGCTCATTTTCGGTCGCTCTACTCCGGTAGAGCTCGAGTTCAGCCAGGTCGAAAAGGTCTAGGCGGACAAAGCATCCCATACCCCGCAGCCCTGTGTGCTGCGGGGTTTTGTCGTCACTGGGATAAAACGCAAGTCATCCGGGGAGCCATCAGGCGTTCGTACCCGATTTTGGAGTAGCTCATGGCTAAGAAGATTCAGGCTTACATCAAGCTGCAAGTTAAGGCCGGCCAGGCCAACCCAAGCCCACCCGTTGGTCCAGCACTGGGCCAACATGGTGTGAACATCATGGAATTCTGCAAGGCCTTCAACGCCCGTACTCAGGGTCAAGAAGCCGGCCTGCCGACTCCTGTGATCATCACTGTCTACAGCGACCGTAGCTTCACCTTCGAGACCAAGAGCACCCCTGCCTCGGTTCTGCTGAAGAAAGCTGCTGGCCTGACCAGTGGTTCGGCTCGTCCGAACACCGTTAAAGTCGGTACCGTTACCCGTGCTCAGCTGGAAGACATCGCGAAAGCCAAACAGGCTGACCTGACTGCCGCTGACCTGGACGCTGCTGTACGCACCATCGCTGGCTCTGCCCGCAGCATGGGCCTGAACGTGGAGGGTGTGTAATGGCTAAGCTGACCAAACGCCAAAAGGCAATCGCCGAGAAAATCGAAGCAGGCAAGGCCTACAACTTCGAAGAAGCGGCAACTCTGCTGGCCTCGCTGCCTGCTGCCAAGTTCGTCGAGTCCTACGACATCGCTGTTAACCTCGGTGTTGACCCGCGTAAATCCGACCAGGTCGTACGTAGCGCTACCGTGCTGCCACACGGCACTGGCAAGACCGTTCGCGTTGCTGTCTTCACCCAGGGCCCAGCTGCTGAAGCTGCTCTGGCTGCCGGCGCTGACCGCGTAGGTATGGACGATCTGGCTGCCGAAATGAAAGCTGGCGACCTGAACTATGACGTCGTCATCGCATCGCCTGATGCCATGCGCGTTGTAGGTCAACTGGGCCAGGTTCTGGGTCCTCGTGGCCTGATGCCTAACCCGAAAGTGGGTACCGTGAGCCCAGACGTAGCCACTGCCGTGAAAAACGCCAAGGCTGGTCAGGTTCGCTACCGTACCGACAAAAACGGTATTATCCATACCTCCGTTGGCAAGGTCGGCTTCGAAGCTGGCAAGCTGAAGGAAAACGTTGAAGCCCTGATCGCTGACCTGAAGCGTATCAAGCCAGCTTCCTCGAAAGGTATTTACGTCAAGCGCGTTACCCTGAGCACCACCATGGGCCCAGGTCTGGTCATCGACCAGAGCTCGCTGAACGTGTAAGAACATGGCGGCGCGACCAGTCGCGCCGCCAGCCAAAATTGGGGTCCCTGCCTGGCGGGGGCTATCCAAGACCGTAGGCGGCGCAAGCCTTAAAACACCAGCCCACGCAGATGGTGCTCCCGATTCGTTTTCGAATCAGACACCAAAACGACATCCGGCTTCGGCCAGATGCAACGGTAAAAACCAGGAGTAAACCCGTGGCAATTAAACTCGAAGACAAGAAGGCCATCGTCGCTGAAGTCAACGAGGCTGCCAAAGTCGCTCTGTCCGCTGTCGTGGCTGATGCCCGTGGTGTGACTGTAAGCGCAATGACCGGACTCCGTAAAGAGGCCCGCGAAGCTGGCGTATACGTACGTGTCGTACGTAACACCCTGCTCAAGCGCGCTGTTGAAGGCACCGAATTCTCGATCCTCAACGACGCGTTCAAAGGCCCGACCCTGATTGCTTTCTCCAACGAACACCCGGGCGCTGCTGCTCGTCTGTTCAAAGAGTTCGCCAAGGGTCAGGACAAGTTCGAGATCAAGGCAGCTGCGTTTGACGGCAATTTCATTGCAGCGAACCAGATCGACGTGTTGGCTACCCTGCCGACCCGCGACGAAGCTATTGCACGACTGATGAGCGTGATTCAAGGCGCCACCAGCAAGCTGGCTCGTACTCTGGCAGCCATTCGCGACCAGAAAGAAGCTACCGCCGCCTAAGGCGCGCGAACTCTTTCAAAATCATACGTTTAATTTGATGGCTGCGTAGGCTGTCACCCCAATACAGGATTTAAGTCATGTCTCTGACTAACGAACAAATCATCGAAGCAATCGGCCAGAAAACCGTTCTGGAAGTTGTTGAGCTGATCAAAGCAATGGAAGAAACCTTCGGCGTTACCGCTGCTGTTGCCGCTGCTGGCCCAGCTGCTGCTGCTGCCGTTGTTGAAGAGCAGACCGAGTTCAACGTTGTTCTGGTTGAAGCCGGCGACAAGAAAGTGAACGTGATCAAAGCCGTTCGCGAACTGACCGGTCTGGGCCTGAAAGAAGCCAAAGAGAAAGTCGATGGCGCTCCTCAGGTTGTAGCTGAAGGCGTTTCGAAAGAAGCCGCTGAAGACGCTAAGAAGAAGCTGGAAGAAGCAGGCGCTAAAGTCGAGCTGAAGTAATCTCGACCTTGCGATGCCAGCCTGAGCGTTGAGCGAAAGGCTGATGGCTGGTGGCTTATGCCACCGGCCTTTTTCCGTTATTGGTGGCCGATCAGATCGGCCCCGATAGCGAGCTGCAAGACACCCATGTGGGTGGCGCAAACCAAGGGGTTTGCACGATTTTCTGGCTGCTCCCGCCGGGAGAAGCCAAACAAGCAGGTGACCAAGCTGGGGAACGCTGATGGCTTACTCATATACTGAGAAAAAACGTATCCGCAAGGACTTTAGCAAGTTGCCGGACGTCATGGATGTGCCTTACCTCCTGGCCATCCAGCTGGATTCGTATCGCGAATTCCTGCAAGCGGGAGCATCCAAGGATAACTTCCGCGACGTCGGCCTGCACGCGGCCTTCAAATCGGTATTCCCGATCATCAGCTACTCCGGCAATGCTGCCTTGGAGTACGTAGGCTATCGCCTGGGCGAGCCCGCCTTCGATGTGAAGGAATGTGTCCTGCGTGGCGTGACCTTCGCGGTCCCACTGCGGGTCAAGGTGCGCCTGATCATCTTCGACAAGGAATCGTCGAACAAAGCGATCAAGGACATCAAAGAGCAAGAAGTCTACATGGGTGAAATCCCCCTGATGACTGAGAACGGTACCTTCGTTATCAACGGTACCGAGCGAGTGATCGTTTCCCAGCTGCACCGTTCGCCTGGTGTGTTCTTCGACCACGACCGTGGCAAGACTCACAGCTCCGGCAAGCTGCTGTACTCCGCTCGCATCATCCCTTACCGCGGTTCCTGGCTGGACTTCGAGTTCGACCCGAAGGACTGCGTGTTCGTGCGTATCGACCGTCGCCGCAAGCTGCCGGCCTCGGTGCTGCTGCGCGCCCTGGGCTACAGCACTGAAGAAGTGCTGAACACCTTCTACACCACCAACGTGTTCCACGTTTCCGGCGAAAAACTCAGCCTGGAACTGGTACCTCAGCGTCTGCGTGGTGAAGTTGCAGTCATGGACATCCATGACGAAACCGGCAAAGTCATTGTCGAGCAGGGTCGCCGTATTACCGCGCGCCACATCAACCAGCTCGAGAAAGCCGGCGTCAAGCAGCTGGACGTTCCGATGGAATACGTCCTGGGCCGCACTACTGCCAAGGCTATCGTGCATCCGGCTACCGGTGAGATCCTCGCCGAGTGCAACACCGAGATGACCACCGAGCTGCTGATCAAGGTCGCCAAGGCACAGGTTGTCCGTATCGAGACCCTGTACACCAACGACATCGATTGCGGTCCGTTCATCTCCGACACCCTGAAGATCGACACCACCAGCAACCAGCTGGAAGCCCTGGTCGAGATCTACCGCATGATGCGTCCAGGCGAGCCGCCGACCAAGGATGCAGCCGAGACCCTGTTCAACAACCTGTTCTTCAGCGCCGAGCGTTACGACCTGTCTGCCGTAGGCCGCATGAAGTTCAACCGTCGTATCGGTCGTACCGAGATCGAAGGTTCGGGCGTGCTGAGCAAGGAAGACATCGTCGAGGTTCTGAAGACCCTGGTCGATATCCGTAACGGCAAAGGCATTGTCGACGACATCGACCACCTGGGTAACCGTCGCGTGCGTTGCGTCGGCGAGATGGCCGAGAACCAGTTCCGCGTTGGCCTGGTGCGTGTTGAGCGCGCGGTCAAGGAACGCCTGTCGATGGCGGAAAGCGAAGGCCTGATGCCGCAAGACCTGATCAACGCCAAGCCGGTTGCGGCGGCGGTGAAGGAGTTCTTCGGTTCCAGCCAGCTGTCCCAGTTCATGGACCAGAACAACCCGCTCTCCGAGATCACCCATAAGCGCCGCGTTTCTGCACTCGGCCCTGGCGGTCTGACCCGTGAGCGTGCCGGCTTTGAAGTCCGTGACGTACACCCGACCCACTACGGCCGTGTGTGCCCGATCGAGACCCCTGAAGGTCCGAACATCGGTCTGATCAACTCCCTGGCGGCCTATGCCCGCACCAACCAGTACGGCTTCCTGGAAAGCCCGTACCGTGTGGTGAAGGAAGGCGTGGTCAGCGACGACATCGTATTCCTGTCGGCCATCGAAGAAGCGGATCACGTCATCGCCCAGGCTTCGGCCGCAATGAACGAGAAGAAGCAGCTCATCGATGAGCTGGTAGCCGTTCGTCACCTGAACGAATTCACCGTCAAGGCGCCGGAAGACGTCACCCTGATGGACGTTTCGCCGAAGCAGGTTGTTTCCGTTGCTGCCTCGCTGATTCCGTTCCTCGAGCACGACGACGCCAACCGTGCATTGATGGGTTCGAACATGCAGCGTCAGGCTGTACCAACCCTGCGCGCCGACAAGCCGCTGGTAGGTACCGGCATGGAGCGCAACGTTGCCCGTGACTCCGGTGTCTGCGTGGTTGCTCGCCGCGGTGGTGTGATCGATTCGGTCGACGCCAGCCGTATCGTTGTTCGCGTCAATGACGACGAAGTCGAGACCGGCGAAGCAGGTGTGGATATCTACAACCTGACCAAGTACACCCGTTCGAACCAGAACACCTGCATCAACCAGCGTCCGCTGGTAAGCAAAGGTGACAAAGTTCAGCGTAGCGACATCATGGCCGACGGCCCGTCCACCGACATGGGTGAACTGGCACTGGGTCAGAACATGCGCATCGCGTTCATGGCGTGGAACGGCTTCAACTTCGAAGACTCCATCTGCCTGTCCGAGCGTGTGGTTCAGGAAGACCGCTTCACCACTATCCACATTCAGGAACTGACCTGTGTGGCGCGTGACACCAAGCTTGGCCCAGAGGAAATCACTGCGGACATCCCGAACGTGGGTGAAGCCGCACTGAACAAGCTGGACGAAGCCGGTATCGTTTACGTAGGTGCTGAAGTCGGCGCTGGCGACATCCTGGTCGGCAAGGTCACGCCAAAAGGCGAAACCCAACTGACGCCGGAAGAAAAACTGTTGCGCGCTATCTTCGGTGAGAAGGCTAGCGACGTTAAGGACACCTCCCTGCGCGTGCCAACCGGCACCAAAGGTACAGTCATTGACGTACAGGTCTTCACCCGTGATGGCGTTGAGCGCGACAGCCGCGCCCTGGCCATCGAGAAGATGCAGCTGGACGAGATTCGCAAGGACCTCAACGAAGAGTTCCGCATCGTCGAAGGTGCAACCTTCGAGCGTCTGCGTTCTGCCCTGAACGGCCAGGTGGTCGACGGTGGCGCGGGCCTGAAGAAAGGCACCGTGATCACTGACGAAGTGCTGAGCGGTCTGGAGCACGGCCAGTGGTTCAAACTGCGCATGGCTGAAGATGCACTGAACGAGCAGCTGGAAAAGGCTCAGCAGTACATCGTCGACCGTCGCCGTCTGCTGGACGACAAGTTCGAAGACAAGAAGCGCAAGCTGCAGCAGGGCGATGACCTGGCACCGGGCGTACTGAAGATCGTCAAGGTTTACCTGGCAATCCGCCGTCGCATCCAGCCGGGTGACAAGATGGCCGGCCGTCACGGTAACAAAGGTGTTGTCTCGGTCATCATGCCGGTTGAAGACATGCCGCACGATGCCAACGGTACTCCGGTCGACGTCGTACTGAACCCGCTGGGCGTACCTTCGCGTATGAACGTTGGCCAGATCCTCGAAACCCACCTGGGCCTGGCGGCCAAGGGCCTGGGCGAGAAGATCGACCGCATGCTCGAAGAGCAGCGCAAAGCGGCTGAACTGCGTGTGTTCCTGACCGAGGTTTATAACGAGATCGGCGGTCGTCAGGAAAACCTCGAAGAGTTCACCGACGCAGAGATCCTGGCTCTGGCCCACAACCTGAAGAAAGGCGTGCCTATGGCTACTCCGGTCTTCGACGGTGCCAAAGAGCGCGAGATCAAGGCCATGCTGAAACTGGCAGACCTGCCAGAAAGCGGCCAGATGGTGCTGTTCGATGGCCGTACCGGCAACAAGTTCGAGCGTCCTGTGACCGTTGGTTACATGTACATGCTCAAGCTGAACCACTTGGTGGACGACAAGATGCACGCGCGTTCCACTGGTTCTTACAGCCTGGTTACCCAGCAGCCGCTGGGTGGTAAGGCACAGTTCGGTGGTCAGCGTTTCGGGGAGATGGAAGTGTGGGCGCTGGAAGCATACGGCGCGGCATACACCCTGCAAGAAATGCTCACAGTGAAGTCGGACGACGTGAACGGCCGTACCAAGATGTACAAGAACATCGTGGATGGCGATCACCGTATGGAGCCGGGCATGCCCGAGTCCTTCAACGTGTTGATCAAAGAGATCCGTTCGCTCGGTATCGATATCGATCTGGAAACCGAATAACACGTGACGCGAAGGGGAGTGGGGCAGGTAATGCCCGCTCCCTGCTCCGCCAGGAGGAAAGGCCTTGAAAGACCTACTGAATTTGCTGAAAAACCAGGGTCAAGTCGAAGAGTTCGACGCCATCCGCATCGGTCTGGCGTCGCCTGAAATGATCCGTTCGTGGTCGTTCGGTGAAGTTAAGAAGCCGGAAACCATCAACTACCGTACGTTCAAACCTGAGCGTGACGGCCTGTTCTGCGCCAAGATCTTTGGCCCAGTCAAGGACTACGAGTGCCTGTGCGGCAAGTACAAGCGCCTCAAGCACCGCGGCGTAATCTGCGAGAAGTGCGGCGTTGAAGTTGCCCTGGCCAAGGTTCGTCGTGAGCGCATGGCGCACATCGAACTGGCCTCGCCGGTTGCCCACATCTGGTTCCTGAAGTCGCTGCCGTCCCGTATCGGCCTGCTGATGGACATGACCCTGCGTGATATCGAGCGCGTTCTCTACTTCGAGAGCTATGTCGTTATCGACCCGGGCATGACTACCCTGGAAAAGGGCCAGCTGCTGAACGACGAGCAGTACTTCGAAGCGCTGGAAGAGTTCGGTGATGACTTTGACGCCCGCATGGGTGCCGAGGCTGTCCGCGAGCTGCTGCACGCTATCGACCTGGAGCACGAGATTGGCCGCCTGCGCGAAGAAATCCCGCAGACCAACTCGGAAACCAAGATCAAGAAGCTGTCCAAGCGCCTGAAGCTGATGGAAGCTTTCCAGGGCTCGGGCAACCTGCCTGAGTGGATGGTCCTGACCGTCCTGCCAGTACTGCCGCCGGACCTGCGTCCGCTGGTACCGCTGGATGGCGGCCGCTTCGCGACCTCCGACCTGAACGACCTGTATCGTCGGGTGATCAACCGTAACAACCGTCTGAAGCGCCTGCTGGATCTGTCGGCGCCGGACATCATCGTGCGCAACGAAAAGCGCATGCTGCAGGAAGCGGTCGACGCCCTGCTGGACAACGGCCGTCGTGGTCGCGCCATTACTGGCTCGAACAAGCGTCCGCTGAAGTCCCTGGCCGACATGATCAAAGGTAAGCAAGGTCGCTTCCGTCAGAACTTGCTCGGTAAGCGTGTGGACTACTCCGGCCGTTCGGTAATTACCGTAGGCCCGACCCTGCGTCTGCACCAGTGCGGTCTGCCGAAGAAGATGGCCCTCGAGCTGTTCAAGCCGTTCATTTTCGGCAAGCTGGAAATGCGCGGTCTGGCGACCACCATCAAGGCCGCCAAGAAGATGGTCGAGCGCGAGCTGCCAGAGGTGTGGGACGTTCTCGCCGAAGTGATTCGCGAACACCCCGTGCTGCTCAACCGTGCACCGACCCTGCACCGTCTGGGTATCCAGGCCTTCGAGCCAGTACTGATCGAAGGTAAGGCTATCCAGCTGCACCCGCTGGTTTGCGCCGCGTACAACGCCGACTTCGACGGTGACCAGATGGCCGTTCACGTGCCGCTGACCCTGGAAGCCCAGCTCGAAGCACGTGCGCTGATGATGTCGACCAACAACATCCTGTCGCCAGCCAACGGTGAGCCAATCATCGTTCCGTCGCAGGACGTTGTACTGGGTCTGTACTACATGACCCGTGAAGCCATCAACGCCAAGGGCGAAGGTCGCGTGTTCGCCGACCTGCAGGAAGTCGACCGCGTATTCCGCGCCGGCGAAGCTGCCCTGCACGCGAAAATCAAGGTTCGTATCAACGAAACCGTGAAAGACCGTGATGGCAGCGTTACCAAGAACACCCGTATCGTCGACACCACTGTCGGCCGTGCGCTGCTGTTCCAGGTTGTACCGGCAGGCCTGCCGTACGACGTGGTCAACCAGCCAATGAAGAAAAAGGCGATCTCCAAGCTGATCAACCAGTGCTACCGCGTGGTTGGTCTGAAAGAGACCGTTATCTTCGCTGACCAGTTGATGTACACCGGTTTCGCTTACTCCACCATCTCTGGCGTGTCCATTGGTGTGAACGACTTTGTCATCCCTGATGAGAAAGCGCGCATCATCAACAACGCTACCGATGAAGTGAAGGAAATCGAGAGCCAGTACGCCTCCGGCCTGGTAACCCAGGGCGAGAAGTACAACAAGGTCATCGACTTGTGGTCGAAGGCGAACGACGAAGTGTCCAAGGCGATGATGGCCAACCTCTCGAAAGAGAAGGTCATCGACCGCGAGGGCAAGGAAGTCGAGCAAGAGTCCTTCAACTCGATGTACATGATGGCTGACTCGGGTGCGCGGGGTTCCGCAGCACAGATCCGTCAGCTGGCTGGTATGCGTGGCCTGATGGCCAAGCCGGACGGCTCGATCATCGAGACGCCGATCACCGCGAACTTCCGTGAAGGTTTGAGCGTACTTCAGTACTTCATCTCGACTCACGGTGCTCGTAAGGGTCTGGCGGATACCGCACTGAAGACTGCTAACTCCGGTTACCTGACCCGTCGTCTGGTAGACGTTGCCCAGGATCTGGTGGTTACCGAGATCGACTGTGGCACCGACCACGGCCTGCTGATGACGCCGCACATTGAAGGCGGTGACGTAGTAGAGCCGCTGGGTGAGCGTGTACTGGGCCGTGTTATTGCCCGTGACGTGTTCAAGCCAGGCACCGAGGACGTCATCGTTCCGGCTGGCACCCTGGTTGACGAGCAGTGGGTCGAGTTCATCGAGCTGAACAGCATCGACGAAGTGATCGTGCGTTCGCCGATCAACTGCGAAACCCGCTTCGGTATCTGCGCCAAGTGCTACGGTCGTGACCTGGCGCGTGGTCATCAGGTGAACATCGGTGAAGCTGTCGGCGTTATCGCTGCACAGTCGATCGGTGAGCCGGGTACCCAGCTGACCATGCGTACGTTCCACATCGGTGGTGCTGCAAGCCGTACTTCGGCTGCCGACAGCGTCCAGGTGAAGAACGGCGGCATGGTGCGCCTGCACAACCTGAAGCAGGTTGAGCGTGCCGACGGTAACCTGGTTGCCGTATCGCGTTCCGGTGAGTTGGCCATTGCCGACGAATTCGGCCGTGAGCGTGAGCGTTACAAGCTGCCTTACGGTGCGGTGATTTCGGTCAAGGAAGGTGAAAAGGTCGAAGCTGGCGCCATCGTCGCCAAGTGGGACCCGCACACCCACCCGATCGTTACCGAGCTGAAAGGTACCGTGACCTTCGTGGGCATGGAAGAAAACATCACCATCAAGCGTCAGACCGATGAACTGACCGGCTTGACCAACATTGAAGTTCTGGACGTCAAGGATCGCCCTGCCGCAGGCAAGGAAATCCGTCCGGCAATCAAGATGGTCGATGCTGCAGGCAAGGACCTGTACCTGCCAGGTACCGACGTACCTGCCCAGTACTTCCTGCCGGCCAACGCCCTCGTCGGTGTGGCTGACGGTGCACAGATCGGTGTTGGTGACGTTATCGCGCGTATCCCGCAAGAAACGTCGAAGACCCGTGACATCACCGGTGGTCTGCCGCGCGTTGCCGACTTGTTCGAAGCGCGTCGTCCGAAAGAAGCCTCGATTCTGGCTGAAGTCAGCGGCACCATCGCATTCGGTAAAGAGACCAAGGGCAAGCGTCGCCTGGTCATCACTCCGACCGACGGTAGCGATCCGTACGAAGAGCTGATTCCGAAGTGGCGTCACCTGAACGTCTTCGAAGGTGAACAGGTAAACCGCGGTGAAGTTATCTCCGACGGCCCGAGCGATCCGCACGACATCCTGCGTTTGCTGGGTGTGAGCGCGCTGGCGAAGTACATCGTCAACGAGATCCAGGACGTTTACCGTCTGCAGGGCGTTAAGATCAACGACAAGCACATCGAGACCATCCTGCGTCAGATGCTGCGCAAGGTCGAGATCGCCGAGTCGGGTGATTCCAGCTTCATCAAGGGCGACCAGATGGAACTGACCCACGTGCTGATGGAAAACGAGCGCCTGGCAGGGGAAGACAAGTTCATCTCCAAGTTCACCCGTGTGCTGCTGGGTATCACCAAGGCCTCGTTGTCGACCGAATCGTTCATCTCGGCGGCTTCCTTCCAGGAAACCACCCGCGTACTGACCGAAGCGGCGGTAACCGGCAAGCGCGACTACCTGCGCGGCCTGAAAGAGAACGTGGTCGTGGGTCGTCTGATCCCGGCCGGTACCGGTCTGGCCTACCACAGCGAGCGCAAGCGTCGCCGTGATGCCGACAAACCGCTGCGTGTAAGCGCCAGTGAGGTGGAAGCCGCACTGACCGAAGCGCTGAATTCCAGCGGTAACTAAGTACAGGGCAGGGCCCCGGCAAGCCTCGAACGGCCATCGGCGACATAAAATGTTGCCGATGATCGGGCGAGGAGGGCCGGGGCCTCGTCTTGACTGGGTGCAAGATCCTCCGTAGACTTTTGTACCCTTAAATTTGGTGAGGCTCCGTCTCGCCAATTTTTGGCTTTCTTGCAAGACAATAGAGTCGCAAGACAATCAGTGGAGCTAGTAGATGGCAACTATCAACCAGCTGGTACGTCAGCCGCGTAAGCGTTCGGTCGAAAAGTCCGACGTTCCTGCGCTGCAGAACTGCCCGCAACGTCGTGGCGTGTGCACCCGTGTGTACACCACCACGCCGAAAAAACCTAACTCGGCACTGCGGAAAGTATGCCGTGTGCGTCTGACCAACGGTTTCGAGGTTTCCTCGTACATCGGTGGTGAAGGCCACAACCTGCAAGAGCACAGCGTCGTCCTGATCCGTGGCGGCCGTGTAAAAGACTTGCCAGGTGTTCGTTACCACACCGTTCGCGGCTCTCTGGATACTTCGGGCGTTAAAGGCCGTAACCAGGGTCGTTCGAAGTACGGTACCAAGCGTCCGAAGTAATCGGCCGTTTGCAGACATCCATTTTTTTGAGTCGATAAGAGTAAGGTCGGGCAGGGGTCATAGACCCACGTCCCGGGCTAACCTGAAGACCGTTTGAGGGCTTATCATGCCAAGACGTCGTGTAGCAGCAAAACGTGAGATTCTGGACGATCCTAAATACGGATCCCAAATCCTCGCCAAGTTCATGAACCACGTGATGGAAAGCGGCAAGAAGGCCGTAGCCGAGCGCATCGTTTACGGTGCCCTGGATACCGTCAAAGCACGCAAGAACAGCGACCCCCTGGAAATCTTCGAGAAAGCTCTCGACGCCATCGCTCCGCTGGTCGAAGTAAAGTCCCGCCGTGTTGGCGGTGCCACTTACCAGGTTCCGGTTGAAGTTCGTCCTTCCCGTCGTAATGCTCTGGCAATGCGCTGGCTCGTAGACTACGCCCGCAAGCGCGGCGAGAAGTCGATGGCCCTGCGCCTGGCCGGTGAACTGCTGGATGCTGCCGAAGGCAAAGGTGCTGCAGTCAAGAAGCGTGAAGACGTTCACCGTATGGCTGAAGCCAACAAAGCGTTCTCGCACTACCGCTTCTAATTCAAGCATCAATCATTTTGCGAGGGCTTTATGGCTCGTACTACAGCAATTAACCGCTACCGTAACATTGGTATCTGTGCCCACGTTGACGCGGGCAAGACCACCACTACCGAGCGGATCCTGTTCTACACAGGTTTGAGCCACAAGATGGGCGAGGTGCACGACGGCGCCGCGACCACCGACTGGATGGTGCAGGAGCAGGAGCGGGGTATTACCATTACCTCCGCTGCCGTTACCACCTTCTGGAAAGGTTCTGTTGGTCAGTATGACAACTACCGCGTAAACGTCATCGATACCCCCGGCCACGTTGACTTCACCATTGAAGTAGAGCGTTCGCTGCGCGTACTCGACGGCGCGGTCGTTGTGTTCTGCGGTACCTCCGGCGTTGAGCCTCAGTCCGAAACCGTATGGCGTCAGGCCAACAAATACGGCGTTCCACGTGTTGTCTACGTGAACAAGATGGACCGTGCCGGTGCCAACTTCCTGCGCGTCGTAGGTCAGATCAAGAACCGTCTGGGTCACACCCCGGTTCCGATTCAGCTGGCCATCGGTTCGGAAGATAACTTCCAGGGTCAGGTCGACCTGATCAAGATGAAGGCTATCTACTGGAACGACGACGACAAGGGCACCACTTATCGCGAGGAAGAAATTCCTGCCGATATGCTGGAGCTGGCTGAAGAGTGGCGCTCCAACATGGTTGAAGCTGCTGCCGAAGCCAACGAAGAGCTGATGAACAAGTACCTTGAAGAAGGTGAGCTGACCGTCGAAGAGATCAAGGCAGGCCTGCGTGCGCGCACTCTGGCCAGCGAGATCGTTCCGGCTGTCTGCGGTTCGTCGTTCAAGAACAAGGGCGTTCCCCTGGTTCTCGACGCCGTCATCGAGTTCTTGCCTGCTCCGACCGAGATCCCTGCAATCCAGGGTATCAACCCGGACGACAAGGACCTGGACAAAGAAGATCCGGCCGTTCGTAAAGACGTGCGTCACGCTGACGACGACGAGCCGTTCTCGGCTCTGGCGTTCAAGATCGCGACTGACCCGTTCGTGGGTACTCTGACCTTCGTTCGCGTCTACTCGGGCGTTCTGACCTCCGGTGACTCCGTCATCAACTCGGTCAAAGGCAAGAAAGAGCGCGTTGGTCGTATGGTGCAGATGCACGCCAACCAGCGTGAAGAGATCAAAGAGGTTCGCGCTGGCGACATCGCGGCTCTGATCGGCATGAAGGACGTGACCACGGGCGAAACCCTGTGCAACGCCGACAAGCCAATCATCCTCGAGCGCATGGACTTCCCTGAGCCGGTCATTTCGCTCTCCGTAGAGCCGAAAACCAAGGCTGACCAGGAGAAGATGGGTATTGCACTGGGCAAGCTGGCCCAGGAAGACCCGTCGTTCCGCGTCAAGACCGACGAAGAGACTGGCCAGACCATCATCTCGGGTATGGGTGAGCTGCACCTGGACATCCTCGTTGACCGCATGAAGCGCGAGTTCAACGTCGAAGCCAACATCGGCAAGCCGCAGGTTTCGTACCGCGAGAAGATCACCAAGTCCAACGTCGAGATCGAAGGCAAGTTCGTTCGTCAGTCGGGCGGCCGTGGTCAGTTCGGTCACTGCTGGATCCGCTTCTCGGAGCCGGAAGTCGACGAGAAAGGCAACATCACCGAAGGTCTGGTGTTCTCGAACGAAGTCGTTGGTGGTGTGATTCCTAAGGAATTCATTGCCCCGATCCAGAAGGGTATCGAAGAGCAGATGAAGAACGGCGTTGTTGCCGGCTATCCTCTGATCGGCCTGAAGGCCGCGGTATTCGACGGTTCGTACCACGACGTCGACTCCAACGAAATGGCGTTCAAGATCGCTGCTTCGATGGCAACCAAGCAGCTGGCCACCAAGGGCGGCGGCGTGGTTCTCGAGCCGATCATGAAGGTCGAAGTTGTAACCCCGGAAGACTACCTGGGTGACGTGATGGGTGACCTGAACCGTCGTCGTGGTCTGGTACAGGGTATGGATGAATCGGTCTCTGGCCGTGTCGTCCGCGCTGAAGTTCCGCTCGGAGAGATGTTCGGTTACGCAACCGACGTTCGTTCCATGTCTCAGGGTCGCGCAAGCTACTCCATGGAATTCTCCAAATACGCCGAAGCTCCGTCGAACATCGTCGAAGCACTCGTTAAAAAACAAGGCTAATCCCCTTTAGGCAAGAGGTTCACTGTCGTGGCTAAAGAAAAATTTGATCGTTCCCTTCCCCACGTTAACGTCGGCACTATCGGCCACGTTGACCACGGTAAGACCACTCTGACCGCAGCTCTGACTCGCGTTTGCTC
>NZ_JBJDNB010000061.1:0-15932 GCF_044900445.1 Pseudomonas sp. NPDC089407 | reverse complement strand
CAGCGCAGCCCTAAGGGCTGGGTGATCTCCCACAGAGATTGCGCAAACTTTTAGACTTTGAAAAAGACAGTTGCTCCCACATCTGTTTCGGGCCAGTCTCTTCTGTGAGTTCACCGCTGTCCGCTTTGTGTGTTCCCTTCGATATTGAAGGTGCCGCCCATGCTTTTCTGCCATCTCCAGCCATGCACCCAGGGAGCGAGTGCGGAGGAAGCAGGAGTAACTGGCCCGAAACAGATGTGGGAGCGGCCTTGTGCCGCGAAGCGCTGCGCGGGCGGCGCTCGATCTCACAGGCGCTAAAACCGCCAAGCCGAACACCCGCCAGCCCCCACCCAACCCGCCCCGCCGCAAAGTGCCCTGCGGCAATCGGCCGCCTTCCAAGGCAAGGGCCTGGCCCTTTAACTGCATGGCACAAGCGTCACACCGGTGACGCATCATCCTTCACAAGCCGTATCGGGGAATGGAACATCGTGAACATCAAATGGGCAGAAAAGCTGCGCAAGGGCCTGCACGGCTCGGCCGACTCGCTGGGCAACCTGTGCGTCGAGGCCTTCCATTACCTGGCGCTGTTCGGCATTGGCGCAATCACAGCCTATGCGGCGGTCGTGACCTTCCTGGACATGCTCGGCAAGGGCGGGATCAGTGTCGATGACATCCTGCTGCTGTTCATCTACCTGGAGCTGGGGGCGATGGTCGGTATCTACTTCAAGACCAACCACATGCCGATCCGCTTCCTGCTGTATGTGGCAATCACTGCGCTGACCCGCCTGCTGATCGGCGATGTCTCGCACCACAAGGCGCCGGACGAAGGGCTGCTGTACCTGTGCGGGGGCATCCTGTTGCTGGCGTTCTCGATCCTGGTGGTGCGCTACGCCTCGTACCGCTACCCCTCGACCAAGGTGCTGGATGCAAACGGCAAGGAAGTGGAGGAGGGCAAGTAGCCCTCAGTTGGCCATGAACGCACGCGGCTCGTGGCTGGCATCGCGGGTCAGTGCGGCCAGCACCTGCATCGGGTTCTGGCCCAGTTCGATGGCCAGCCCCAGGCGGATGCTGTCGATGACCCGCTGCAAACGCACCGGGTCGTTGCGCTGGGCCTGGGTGATCAGGCGCTTGGCGACCACGCCAGCGTCGTCGGACAGGGTGAGCATGATGCTGCCGTCGAGGTTGGCAATGCTCAGGTTGACCCGGTACTCGGGGGCGAAGGCGGCGCTGATCCGGTCGAATGGGTTGTTCATGGTCTTGCTTCTGCGGTGAATGAATGCAGGAGTTGACCGGCTGGTTTGCAGGTTGGTTCAGCACCATTGATCGGGTACAAACGAAAACGCCCGGCACTTGGCCGGGCGTTTTCAGTGTGACGATCAGGCGTCCGGGTCACTTAGCTCCAAGGCGCCGCGCTTGCTGCGCAGCTTGCCGTAGAAGTGTTCCAGCGCGTGGCTGAGTTTGGTAGCGGCACCGTCCACTGCCTGGTCCAGCGAAGTGGCGGTGTGGGTCACGGAAATCGGTTGGTGGCCTTTGGGACGAGCCTCCATCTGGCAGCGTTTGTCATGCGGTCCGGGCTTGGCGCCGTTCTCGTCGCGCAGGTGCACCTCGATGCGGGTGAGGTCGTCCTCGAAGCGCTCAAGAGAGCTTTCCAGTGTACTGCGGACCCACTGGTCGAGCCGGGCGTTGCTTTCGAAATGGTTGCTGCTGTTGACCTGGATTTGCATGATTCAATCCTTATTCAGCTTGCTCGCATGGAGGCGCGTCCAGGTCCTTGAGACCCTTGGAATTTCTGCGCCTCTTGACTCTAAGGTCAGGCAACCGGGAAACGAATTCAAGCCCTTTTTGAAAATAAATTTTTTGTTGCAAATCCCCGCTGTTGAAAGGGCGATCCCCTTCGGCTTGGCACCGCTATCTCCTGTGGGAGCGGCTCACAGTGTCGAGGCTATACATCGCCCGACCTTTGCTTATGAGAATTGAAATCATTATTATTGCACCCCCGAAAACGCCCGGACCTTCGCCATGTCGCGCAAAACCGCCGGCCTCCCGCTCAGCTATCGCCTGGCCGTGGCTTCACGCAGCCTGGCCGCGCTGCTGGGCGGCTACCTGCTGGCGTCCATGGCCAGCGTCTGTGTCGCCCTGGTGGCGCCATTGCCCAAGGTCGATGCCACGGTTACCGGCCTGCTGCTATCGTTCGTCTTCTACCTGCTGGCGTTCATCTGGTGTTTCGCCTGCCGCAGCGCCTGGCGCGCGTGGCTGGGCGTGCTGGTGCCAAGCGTGCTGCTGGGCCTGATCAGCGGCGTTGCCTACTGGATGAAAAACCCATGAAAGAAGGCTTTCGCCAGGCCATGGCCTGGCTGCACACCTGGACCGGCCTGATCTTTGGCTGGCTGTTGTTCGCCATCTTCCTGACCGGCACGATGTCGTACTTCAAGGACGAGATCACTCACTGGTCGCAACCCGAAGTGCGCCGCCATGCGCTCGACCCGGCAGCGAGCCTGGGGCTGGCACAGCGTTACCTCGAAGCCAACGCTGGCCACGCCAGCAACTGGATGATCCGCTTGCCGAGCGAGCGCGAAGCAGCGCTCGGCGTGAGCTGGCGCAACCCGGATGGCGGGCGGCGGGGGTTTGTCAGCAAAAGCCTCGATGCACAGACCGGCCAGCCGGTAGACGCACGTGACAGCCGCGGTGGCGAATTTTTCTACCGCTTCCACTTCCAGCTGGAAATGCCGTATCCCTTCGGGCGTTGGTTATCGACGTTCTGCGCCTTCATCATGTTGCTGGGGTTGGTCACCGGGATCATCACCCACAAGAAGATCTTCAAGGAGTTCTTCACCTTTCGCCCCGGCAAAGGCCAGCGCTCTTGGCTGGACGGGCACAACGCGATTGGCGTGCTGGTGCTGCCGTTTCACCTGATGATCAGTTACAGCAGCCTGGTGCTGTTCATGTACATGGTGATGCCTGCGGGCATCCTGGCCAGCTATGGCAGCAATACCGGGGATTACTTCAACGACCTGTTCGGCCGTGACGATGTGCCCAAGGTGGCCAATGTCGCGACGCCGCTGGCACCGCTGCCCAGCCTGTACGCCAAGGTGCAGGCGCTGGAGCCGGGTGCGCGTATTGGTTACATCCAGCTGCAGAACCCGGGCGACCGCAATGCCCGTGTCACCTTCACGCAGTCCTCGGCTGACAACGTGGCTTACAAGCGCAGTGCCAACTGGACGTTCGATGCCGCAACGGGCGAATTGCTGAATCAGGGCAAGCCGGAGACCGGGGCGATGATGACCGCCTTCAGCTTCGCCGGGCTGCACATGGGCAATTTCGCCGCGCCATGGTTGCGCTGGCTGTACTTCGCCTTCGGTGTGGCCGGCACCGCCGTGATCGGCACTGGCCTGGTGATGTGGCTGGGCAAGCGCCAGCTCAAGCATGCCAAGCGTGAGCACATGCCGGGCGAGCTGCGCCTGGTCGAGGTGCTCAATATCGCCAGCATGAGCGGCCTGTTGCTGGCGGTGGCGGGCTTCTTCTGGGCCAACCGGCTGATCCCGGTGGGCGTCGAGGGCCGTGCCGACTGGGAAGTAAATACTTTCTTGCTGGTATGGGCGTTGTCATTGGTACATGCCGTGCTGCGCCCCGGGCGGCGCGCCTGGGGTGAGCAACTGGCATTGGGGGCAGTGGTTTTTGGCCTGTTGCCGTTGCTTAATGGCCTGACCACCGGCCAGGGCCTGAACCACGCCGTGCCTGCGGGCGACTGGGCCATGGCCGGCTTCGACCTTACCGCGCTGGCCATCGGCCTGTTCCTCGCCTGGCTGGCCGGCAAGATGCTGCGCAGCCCCAAGCCGGTGGCCAAGCGTGCCCCGCGTGCGGCAAAAAAGCCGAGCACTGAACCTGTGGAGGCGAGCTGATGCTGGGTAACGCCCTGATCGCCTTTGCCGGCTTCGTCGCCCTGTGCCTGGCCATGGAAAAGCACTTCAGCGACCTGCTCGGGCGCAAGCCGCGCCCACGGCAGTTGCGCCTGTTGCGTATCGCCGGTTGGCTGCTGCTGGCGCTGTCGCTGGTCCTCAGCGTGCACCTGCGTGGCTGGGCCCATGGCCTGGTGGAATGGGCGGCGGTAATCATGGCCGGGGTGACCCTGTGGGTGTTCGGCCTGCCGTACCAGCCACGCCTGCTGCTGGGCCTGGCCGCGGCCAGTGTGGTGCTGGGCCCGTTGCTGGCCGTGTTCGCCGTGTGAACCCTTGAGCGAGCACGGGGATATCAGCGAGGCCGACGCCGACAGCGCTGGCGCACGGGCGCGTTTCGTTCAGGTGTTCCAGGCACAGCGCGCGCGCATGGAAGCGCTGGTCAGCCCCGTTCGAGGTGCGCCAGCAGGGTGATGGCAGCCAGGTGACGGTGCGCAGCGGGCGGGCGGCGGTTAGCCCGGCAGCGGGCGACGTGGCGCGCGAGCTGACGGCCAACCAGCAGGTGACGTACGGCGCGGGCCGCATGGGCGAAACCGTGGCGGTGGACAGCGACAACCGTCTGGCCTGGCGCCAGGGTTGGCTGAATTACTACCAGGTGCCCCTGGCACAGGTGGTCGAAGGCCTGGGGCGTTATTACCCGGGGCGCATTTTGGTGCTTGATGATGAACTGGGGCAGCGCAAGGTCAGCGGCAGTTTCCCGGTGGCTGAACCGCTGCTGGCGCTGGATTCGCTGGGCAAGTCGGGCGCCGAACCGCCGCGAAGAGGCAGGTGCTGTTGCAGTTGAACGTGAAGAACCTGTTCGACACGGTGTACTACAGCTCGGCGGTGAACCAGTACTTTGTGGCGATTGGGAATGCGCGGCAGGTGAGCTTGTCCAGCACCCTTGAGTTCTAGGTAGTTGGGGCCGCTTTGCGGCCCATCGCCGGCAAGCCAGCTCCCACAGGACTTCCACAGGCCTGAAGTTATCGCGATACCTGTGGGGCTGGCTTGCCGGCGATGGGCTGCAAAGCAGCCCCAACTTTACAGGCTAAAGGCCAAACGGTACTCGCCCGGTGTGGCACCCATCGCCTGCCGGAACCGGTTACTGAAATGGCTGGCACTGGCAAACCCGCACAACAGGGCAATTTCCCCCAGCGGCATCACCCCCCGCCGCAACAGCTGGCAAGCCCGGTGCAGCCGCCGGGCCAGCAGGTACTGGTGCGGCGGTAGCCCGAAACTGGCGCGGAACATGCGCGCAAAGTGGTACTCGGACAAGTTGCAGCGCAACGCCAGCTCGCCCAGGGTCATCGGCTGATCCAGGTGCGCCTCGATGTAGTCGACCAGATGCCGGCGCAGGTTTGGCGCCAGCCCGCCTTTCAGGCGCAGGCCCTGACGCAGCCCGACCTGGCTGAGCAGCGCATGGTCGACGATTTCATGGGCCAGGCTGCTGGCCAACAGGCGCTCGCCGGGTTCGTCCCAGTCCAGGCCGATCAGTTGGCGAAAGCGTCGGGCCTGCTGTGGGTCGTCAAGAAAGGTCGCTTCCTGCAACTGCAATTCGCGCGGCTCACGGTCAAGCAGGCGCACGCAGCCGAGGGCGAACTGCGCTTCGCTGACGTACAGGTGTGCCAGGCGGATCTCACCATTCACCACCCAGTTCGATTCGTGGCCGGCCGGCATGATGCACAGTTTGTCGGGTGCGCCTTTGTCGGCCGGACGTTGGCGGCGGAACGTGCCGGTACCGTCGGCGATGTAGCACGACAGGGTGTGGTGGCTCGGCGCCTGATAGTCGCGGGCATCGTCGCGGTTGCTCCACAACGCCGCCGCCAGCCCGTCGCCCAGGTGCGCGCTCAGCTCCAGGCGGGCGTGGGGCGAGGCGTGCATGGCGTTGAACACTTGCAGTTGGGTGAATGGCGTCATGGGTGGTTCCTCTGAAGCCCATCCTACTGCGCCTAGGACTGGCTGACAGCCACGGGCGGGACAAATGCGCAAGTTTGTGCAAGCGCAAAGTGCCGGGCAGGGCGAACACTGATTGCACTGGCGAGGGCTGCGCCCTCGATCGCCGGCAAGCCAGCTCCCACAGGTACAGCGCCCAGTTTGAGGTTGACGCGGTCTCTGTGGGAGCTGGCTTGCCGGCGATGGGCTGCGCAGCGGCCCCAGGATGTATGGTCGATCGCCTGAGGAACTGCACCGATGAACCTGTCACTCTACCTGCTCACCGTCCTGATCTGGGGCACCACCTGGATCGCCCTGAAGCTCCAGCTGGGCGTGGTCGCCATTCCGGTGTCGATCGTCTACCGCTTCGCCCTGGCCGGCCTGATTCTGTTTGCCTTCCTGCTGCTCACCCGGCGTCTGCAGCCGATGAACAAGCGCGGCCACCAGATCTGCCTGGCCCAAGGCCTGTGCCTGTTCTGCGTCAACTTTATCTGCTTCCTCAGCGCCAGCCAGTGGATCGCCAGCGGCCTGATCGCCGTGGTGTTTTCCACCGCCACGCTGTGGAACGCGATGAATGCGCGGATCTTCTTCGGCCAGAAAATCGCCAGCAATGTGCTAGGCGGCGGCGCGCTTGGGTTGCTGGGGTTGTGCTTGTTGTTCTGGCCGGAGCTGTCGCACCACGCCGCCAGCCCCGAAACCCTCTACGGCCTGGGCCTGGCGCTGCTGGGCACACTGTGCTTCTCGGCCGGCAACATGCTCTCCAGCATGCAGCAGAAAGCCGGCCTCAAGCCCATGACCACCAATGCCTGGGGCATGGTCTACGGCGCGACGATGCTGGCGGTGTATTGCCTGGTCAGCGGCATCCCGTTCGCCATGGAATGGAACACGCGTTACATCGGCTCGCTGCTGTACCTGGTGATCCCCGGCTCGGTGATCGGCTTTACTGCCTACCTGACACTGGTCGGGCGCATGGGGCCGGAGCGGGCGGCGTACTGTACTGTGCTGTTCCCGTTGGTGGCGTTGAATGTATCGGCGGTGGCCGAGGGGTATCAATGGACCGCGCCGGCCCTGCTGGGGCTGGTGGCGGTGATGGCGGGGAATGTGTTGGTGTTTCGTAAGCCCAAGGCCAGAGGGGCGACAGGCTTGCCGAGGTCGGTGTAGGAGCGGCCTTGTGTCGCGATGGGCCGCAAAGCGGCCCCGGCCATATCAGCTGCGAAGCTGAAATCAGGGGGCCGCTACGCGCCCCATCGCGACACAAGGCCGCTCCTACACAGGGATCGCGCGAGCTCAGGCAATGATCAGCCCTTCCACACCTGCGGGTTCACCAGGTCCCGCGGCCGCTCGCCGAGCAAGGCCGCACGCAGGTTGTCCATCGCCCGGTTGGCCATGGCCTCGCGGGTTTCGGCCGTGGCCGAGCCAATGTGCGGCAAGGTCAGCGCATTGGGCAGCTTGAACAGCGGCGAATCGCTCAGCGGCTCTTTCTCGTACACATCCAGCCCGGCGCCGCGAAGGGTGCCGTTCTGCAGTGCTTCGATCAGCGCGGCCTCATCGACCACCGGGCCACGGGCGATGTTGATCAGGAACGCGCTTGGCTTCATCAGCTTCAGCTCGCGGGTGCTGATCAGCTTGCGGGTGGCATCGGACAACGGCACCACGATAACCACAAAGTCCGCTTCGGCCAGCAGCTGCTCGAGGCTGCGGAACTGCGCGCCCAGCTCTTGCTCCAGCGCGGTCTTGCGGCTGTTGCCGCTGTACAGGATCGGCATGTTAAAGCCAAAGCGGCCACGGCGGGCCACGGCTGCACCAATGTTGCCCATGCCGACGATGCCCAGGGTCTTGCCATGCACATCGCTGCCGAAGTGGGCCGGGCCGACGGTGGCCTGCCAGTTGCCGGCCTTGGTCCAGGCATCCAGCTCGGCGGTGCGGCGGGCGCAGCCCATGACCAGCGAGAAGCCCAGGTCGGCGGTGCTTTCGGTCAGCACGTCGGGGGTGTTGGTCAGGGCGATGCCGCGCTCGTTGAAGTAGTCCAGGTCGTAGTTGTCGTAGCCGACCGACACGCTGGACACCACCTCCAGCCTGGCCGCACCTTCCAGCTGGGCGCGGCCGAGCTTGCGGCCAACGCCGATCAGGCCATGGGCTTCGGGCAGGGCTTCGTTGAACTGGGCGTTGATGTCGCCCAGCTTGGGGTTGGGCAGGATAACGTTGAAGTCTTGCTGCAGGCGCTCGGCCATGGCCGGGGTGATACGGCTGAAGGCCAGGACGGTCTTTTTCATCGGGCTACTTCCAAAAGAAAAGCTACAAGCTACAAGCTTCAAGCCACAAGAAAAAGCAGCACCTGCGCGGATCTGCTTTTTCTTGTGCTTGAATCTTGCGGCTTGCAGCTGCTTTCAGTTGGCGATCAGCACATGATGGGTTTTCAGGTCCGCTTCATGTGCCGCCAGAATCTCCGGCAGCGAGTTGCGCAGGTACTCGACCCAGGTCTTGATCTTGGCATCCAGGTACTGCCGCGACGGGTAGATCGCGTACAGGTTCAACTCCTGCAAGCGGTACTCGGGCAGTACCCGCACCAGGCTGCCGTCACGCAGGCCATCGATGGCCGAATAGATTGGCAGCACGCCCACGCCCATGCCACTGCGGATAGCCGTCTTCATGGCGTCGGCGGTGTTGACCATGAACGGCGAGCTGGTGATGTTGACCATTTCCTGGCCCTCCGGGCCGTCGAACAGCCACTTTTCCAGTGGGATCACCGGGCTGACCATGCGCAGGCAGGCGTGCTTGAGCAGGTCGGCAGGCTTGTTCGCCTCGCCGTGGCGGGCAATGTAATCGGGCGAAGCGCAGACGATGCTGTAGGTGATGCCCAGGCGCTGCGAGACGAACCCCGAGTCGGGCAGTTCGGTGGCCAGCACGATGGACACGTCATAGCCTTCGTCGAGCAGGTCGGGCACGCGGTTGGCCATGGTCAGGTCGAAGGTCACGTCCGGGTGCGATTCGCGATAGCGGGCGATGGCATCGACCACGAAATGCTGGCCGACCCCGGTCATCGAATGCACCTTCAGCTGCCCGGCCGGGCGCGCATGGGCGTCGCTGGCCTCGGCTTCGGCTTCTTCGACGTAGGTAAGAATCTGTTCGCAACGCATCAGGTAGCGCTTGCCGGCCTCGGTCAGCGCAATGCGGCGGGTGGTACGGTTGAGCAGCCTTGTTTGCAGATGGGCTTCCAGGTTGGAGACCGCCCGCGACACGTTCGCGGTGGTCGTATCCAGTTGCGCCGCAGCGGCAGTAAAGCTGCCTAATTGGGCTACGCAACTGAAAGCACGCATGTTTTGCAGGGTGTCCATGGGTCACTCTCGATGTAGAGGACAAAATTGTGTCACGAAGTAACGCAAAAGGTATTAAAAATTGCCTTCGACCAAAGGCGGATTATCGCTGTTTTGGTAACAAAGATTCGCAGGAATCTGCGCTTATCGCCAGTGCTGCAGCCCCCTAGAATTGCCCGGCCCCCTCACCACTTCCTCGGGATATCGCAGCTGTGCCGCGTCGCATCAACAGAACGCTCAATGCGTTCAGTGCCTGTGCCCTTGCCCTCACCTTGAGCGGCTGTATCGGAACCTGGGGCATTGCCCCGCAAAGCAAGACGCTGCAAGCCAATAACTTGACCACCGACGCGGCCATTCGCGAAGCCGCAACGGACGCCCACTGGCCCGACCAGCAGTGGTGGCACGCCTATGGCGACGCCCAACTGGACCGCTGGCTTGCCCTGGCCGTGGCCGGCAGCCCGAGCCTGGCCATGGCCGCGGCGCGGGTGCGCGAAGCCAAGGCCATGGCCGGTGTGGTCGAGTCGGCAGAAAAGCTCCAGGCCAACGGCCAGGCTACGCTCAAACGCCACAACTGGCCTGAAGACCAGTTCTACGGCCCTGGCGCGCTGTCCGGTGCCAACACCTGGGATAACAACGCGGCCATCGGCTTCAGCTATGCCCTTGACTTGTGGGGCCGTGAACGCAATGCCAGCGAGCAGGCTGTGGACCAGGCGCACATGAGCGTGGCCGAAGCCCGCCAGGCGCAGCTGGAACTGCAGAACAACGTGGTACGCGCCTACATCCAGTTGAGCCTGCACTTTGCCCAGCGCGATATCGTCAAGGCCGAACTGGAACAGCAAGAGCAGATTCTGGCCTTGGCCAAGCGCCGCCTGGATGCCGGTATCGGTACCCACTTCGAAGTCAGCCAGGCCGAAGCGCCGCTGCCGGAAACCCACCGTCAGCTCGACAGCCTGAACGAGGAAATCGCCCTGACCCGCAACCAGTTGGCGGCCCTGGCTGGCAAAGGCCCGGGGGAGGGCGCGCAGTTGCAGCGCCCAACCCTGTCCCTGGCTGCGCCGCTGAAACTGCCGTCGAACCTGCCTGCCGAACTGGTCGGCCAGCGCCCCGACGTGGTCGCCAGCCGTTGGCAGGTGGCCGCGCAGGCGCGTGGCATTGACGTCGCCCATGCCGGCTTCTTCCCCAACGTCGACCTGGTTGGCAGCCTGGGCTTCATGGCCACCGGCGGCGGCCCGCTGGAGTTCCTTACCGGGCGCAAGTTCAACTACAACGTCGGCCCGGCCATCAGCCTGCCGATTTTCGACGGTGGCCGCCTGCGTTCGCAGCTGGGCGTGGCGTCGGCCGGTTACGACGTGGCCGTGGCGCGTTACAACCAGACCGTGGTCGGTGCGTTGAAGAACATCTCCGACCAGTTGATCCGCCGCGAATCGATGAAAGAGCAGTCGCACTTTGCCGCCGAGTCGGTCGCCGCCGCACAGAAGACCTACGACATCGCCATGGTCGCCTTCCAGCGTGGCCTGACCGACTACCTCAACGTGCTCAACGCGCAAACCCTGCTGTTCCGCCAGCAGCAGGTGCAACAGCAGGTGCAGGCCGCGCGGCTGATCGCCCATGCCGAGCTGGTCACTGCACTGGGGGGTGGCTTGCAGGCCGGCCAGGATGTGCCCGAAGAAGAACGCCAGGCCGCGCCGAAAACCCCGGCGACCCTGGCCATTTTCGACAAGAAGCCGGATAACGCCGAATGAGCACTTCCAGTCTGCCCGTGCGCTGGCTGCAAAGCCTGGAATGGCGCCGGGGCTTCTTTGCCTGGGCACGCACCGACGGCGTCACCTGGGTGTACATCTTCAAGGTACTGGCCGCTGCATTCATCACCCTGTGGCTGGCCATGCGCCTGGAGCTGCCGCAACCGCGCACGGCAATGATCACCGTGTTCATCGTCATGCAGCCGCAAAGCGGCCATGTGTTCGCCAAGAGTTTCTACCGGGTGCTTGGCACGTTGGCCGGTTCGGCAATGATGGTGGCGCTGATCGCCATTTTCCCGCAGAACACCGAGCTGTTCCTGCCCAGCCTGGCACTGTGGGTGGGCCTGTGCTCGGCCGGTGCCATGCGCTACCGCACCTTCCGTGCCTATGGCTTCGTGCTGGCCGGCTACACCGCTGCGATGATCGGCCTGCCGGTGCTGCAACACCCCGACCAGGCATTCATGGCGGCGGTATGGCGGGTATTGGAAATTGCCCTGGGCATCCTGGTGTCGACCTTTGTCAGCGCCGCAATCCTGCCGCAGTCAGCCAGTGCTGCCATGCGCAACGCCCTGTACCAGCGCTTTGGGGTGTTCGCCGGGGTCGTGGTCGAGGCCTTGCGCGGCGACAGCCAGCGTGACCGTTTCGAAAGCAGCAACGTGCGTTTCATCGCCGAGGCGGTGGGCCTTGAAAGCTTGCGTAACGTCACCGCCTTCGAAGACCCGCACATGCGCCGCCGCTCTGGCCGCCTGGTGCGGATGAACAGCGAGTTCATGGCCATCACCACCCGCTTCAACGCCTTGCACCGCTTGCTGGAACGCCTGCGCGCCCGCGGCCCGCTGCAGATCGTCAGTGCCATCGAACCGGGCCTGAATACCTTGGTGGAGCTGTTGCAACCCTACGTGGGCCGGGCGTTGACCGACGCCGATGCGCTGCGCCTGACCCTGGAGCTGGCCGCCTACAAGGAAGGCCTGCAGGCCCAAGTGCGCGGCCTGCGTGCCGAGTACCTGGCGACCGAGCCATGCGAGGCCGACCAACTCGACTTCCACACCGCGTTCGAGCTGCTGTACCGCTTTGTCGACGAGATGTTCAGCTACGCCGAAACCCACGCCTCACTGGCTGCGCACAAGCACGAGCGCGAGCAGTGGGACGAACCCTACGTGGCGCAGACCAGCTGGCTGGTGTCGGCCGCCGCCGGTGTGCGCGCCTCGGCAGTGCTGTTGCTGCTGGGCAGCTACTGGCTGCTCAGCGACTGGCCCAGCGGCGCCATGATGACCCTGATCGCCACGGTCACCGTAGGCCTGTCGGCCGCCTCGCCGAACCCCAAGCGCATGTCGTTCCAGATGGCCTGCGGCACGGCGATTGGCGCCTTTGTCGGCTTCTTCGAAACCTTCTTCGTGTTCCCCTGGATCGACGGTTTCCCGCTGCTGTGCATGGTGCTGGCGCCGGTGTTCGTGCTGGGTGCGTTCCTGTCGTCACGGCCGGCTTACGCGGGTTATGGCATCGGCTTGCTGGTGTTCTTCGCGATTGGCTCGGTGCCCAACAACCTGACCGTGTATGACCCCTACAGCTTTATCAACGACTACATCGGCATGGTCATCGGCATGTTCGTCTGTGCCGCCGCCGGGGCAATCATCCTGCCGCCCAACAGCCGCTGGCTGTGGAGCCGCCTGGAGCAGGAATTGCGCGAGCAGGTGCTGTTCGCCATCAGCGGCCGCCTGCGCGGTATCGGCACGGCCTTCGAAAGCCGCACCCGCGACCTGCTGCACCAGGCCTATGGCCTGGCAGCCGGCAAGCCGCAGGTGCAAAGCCAATTGATGGGCTGGATGTTTACCGTGCTGGAAATCGGCCATGCGGTCATCGAGCTGCGCAAGGAACAGGCCCGCGCACCGGTGCACCCAGCCTATGCCGAGTCGCAACCATGGCGCCAGGCCATCCGTGTGATGGGCCGCGCCCTGGCACGGCTGTTCCTGCAGCCCAGCGCCAGCAACCACGAACGTGCGCTGGTGGCGGTAGACCACGCCATCGCCCGGGTACAGGCCACCGACGAGCCGTTTGCCCGACACTTCGACACCTCGGTGCTGCGTCGCGCGCAAAGCTACCTGCACTTCATCCGTTCTTCCCTGCTGGACCCACAGTCGCCGCTGGTACCGGCGAAAGGACTGCACGATGCTCCGTGAAAGCATGCCCCGTGAAATCGCCTTCCATGGCGTATACATGCCCACCATGACCCTGATGTTCCTGTTCGCCCTGGGCCTGGCCTGGGGCCTGGACCGGTTTATCGCCAGCCATGATGGCTACCGCTTCTTCTGGCACCCGGCGCTGCTGCGCCTGAGCCTGTTCGTCTGCCTGTTCGGCGCCATGGCGCTTACTGTCTACTGGTGAGAAACCCTCGATGAAAAAGTTCTTCAGCCTGATCGCCACCCTGCTGGTGCTGGTCGCTGCCGTGGCCATCGGCCGCCAGTTGTGGCTGCACTACATGACCACCCCGTGGACACGCGACGGCCGCGTACGCGCCGACATCATCAACGTTGCCGCTGACGTGCCCGGTTACGTGGTGGATGTGCCAGTCAAGGACAACCAGCGGGTGAAGAAGGGCGACCTGCTGATCCAGATCGACCCCGAGCACTACCAACTGGCGGTCGACCAGGCCAAGGCGCTGGTCGCCTCGCGCAAGGCCACCTGGGACATGCGCAAGGTCAACGCCAAGCGCCGTGCTGACATGGACAACCTGGTGATCTCCAAGGAAAACCGCGACGACGCCAGTAATATCGCCAACTCCGCCCAGGCCGATTACCAGCAGGCCCTGGCCGAACTGGCTGCCGCCGAGCTGAACCTCAAGCGCACGCACATTGTGGCCACGGTGGACGGCTACGTGACCAACCTCAACATCCACAAGGGCGACTACGCGCGCACCGGTGAAGCGGTAATGGCGGTGGTCGACGAAAATTCGTTCTGGGTGTACGGCTTCTTCGAAGAGACCAAGCTGCCGCATGTAAAGGTGGGTGACCAGGCCGAGTTGCAGATGATGAGCGGCGAGCGTATCAAGGGCCATGTGGAGAGCATCGCCCGCGGCATCTACGACCGCGACAACCCACAGAGCCGCGAGCTGATCGCCGACGTGAACCCGACCTTCAACTGGGTGCGGTTGGCGCAGCGGGTGCCGGTGCGCATTCACATTGATGAAGTGCCGGAAGGGTTTTTGCTGGCGGCGGGGACGACGTGTACGGTGGTGGTGAAGCCGAGCGAGGAGTAGTCCTTATGCTCTACCAAGGCATTGCTTGCCTATTGTAGGAGCGGCCTTGCCGGGGCGCCGGACCGGTCGGATGGGCTGCGCAGCAGCCCTAGGGTTTCCGCACAAATGCACAAATTGCCGGGGCTGCTTTGCAGCCCATCGCGACACAAGGCCGCTCCTACAAAAGCCGGTGCTGAACAGAAAAAATATGCAAGACAGTTGCTCCTTCAAAGCACGAGTTAGCCGATGACGATGTGTGTAGGTGCCTTGCCTTAAGTCGCAGCAGCTTCTTGGAGTAGCTGGCCCCAATCGTCTGGTGGATGGCCAGTTAGCAGCATCTTCTGAAAAACCTTGTAAGCGTCGTCGCTGCTGTCGTAGGCGCGTTTGCTCGACTCATCATTGACCCACGCCAGCACGATGATCTTGCTGGCAGTGTGATAGCGAAAGAACAAGCGGTATTGCTGGAAGAACTTCGCCCTGAACCAGTGCTTGTGATCACCGCCAAGCGTTGCACCCTGGCGGTACTCAGGTTTTGTCGGGTCTTGAGGGATTACATCAAACGCTAACCGCTTGATGGCTGCCAGCCGCTTATAAGCATTCTTTTTCGTGTAACCCGTTGGGTCCTTCTGCATCTGGGCCTGAACTTGAACGCTCAGTGCGTCGAGCTTGGCCAGGAACAGCGGGTGGGCAAATACAGTCCATCCGTGAATAACCAGAGGCGTTTTTTTCGCATCACTCATTCATCATCCGCCGACAGAGGTTGATCCAGATCGACCTCCGCGTCGCCGACAAGCCTGTTGAGGCGCGCGATGAGGTCAGCATCGACAACCTGCAGCCGTTGAGGATTTGTTGCGATGTCGTGGGCCAGAAAACTCAGGAACTGGCCCAGCACCGGATCATCCTCGGTTGCCTCTGCGCGGGTGAGTATCACCCCACCGTCAGGGCGAATCGAGTAATGGATCTTGTCACGTTTTTTCAAACCCAAGGCACGACGCACGGTTTCAGGAACAGTGGTCTGGTAACGATCGGTCAGCGTGGACTCGACTTCGAAGGTGGTAGCCATAGCGCATGTCCATTGAGGTCCATCAACGATCATCAAGGTAATGCGATTGCATTGTCTGGTCAATGCAAATGCATTACGCGGCTGATCAGCGGTTCACGCCGCCCCCACCAACACCGGCACCTCAACCCGATCAATCACCTTCGCGCTGATCGACGGGTCCAGCAACCGGCCCAGCCGCGACAGGTGGCGGTGGCCCATGATGATCAGCTCGCAGTTCAGCTCCTGCGCCTTGGCCACGATGGCCTCGACCGGTTGCCCGGCAACCATGCAGCCCTGGCTGGTGAAGCCGGCCTGTCGCAACTCGCCAACTGCCTTGGCCACCGCGTCGTCAGCCTGGTGCTGTTCCTCGCAGGCGGCGGGGTATTCCTCGAGTTCTTCAGCGGTGTAGGGCGCGGGTTGCTCGTGCACAGCGAAGGTTGAGTCGATGGCCAGCAGCACATGCAGTACGTGGTCGGCGGGGCGGCAGTAGCGGCGGGCGAGGGTGAGCAGGGCGGTGGCGGCGGGGGAAGCGTCGATGGCGATCAGTACGAGGTTGGGCATTGAGAATCCTTGTTTCAGGCGGGTTAATCATTTGCCTGTTCTGGCCCTATCGCCGGCAAGCCAGCTCCCACAGGTCCAACACAGGGCCTGAGCGTTGCGGGATCCCTGGACTGCCCCCAAGAAGTTGGACAAAAAATCCAACCCTTGGGGGACCTATGGGCAAATACACAGAGCAGTTCAAGCTCACAGCCATCTCAGCCT
>NZ_JBJDNB010000060.1:0-16358 GCF_044900445.1 Pseudomonas sp. NPDC089407 | reverse complement strand
AGTGTGGGGTTTCCCCATGTGAGAGTAGGTCATCGTCAAGATTCATTTCGCAAAACCCCTATCTGCGCATGCAGGTAGGGGTTTTGTCTTTGTGGGCCGAAAAATCTCGAGCCGTACGCAGATCCTCGGTCATGCCCGATTCCCTGTGGGAGATCACCCAGCCCTTCCGGGCTGCGCTGTCTCGCAGAGAACAATGGCCATTGTGGGAGCGGGCTTGTCCCGCGAAGAAGGCAGCCCGGTGTCTGGCACCGGCTTTGCCGGTGTTCGCGGGACAAGCCCGCTCCCACAAGTTTCGCTAAATCAATAAGTTAGAGTTTGTTCTATGAGAGCGGGCGAGCCCGCGAAGAATCCAACGCGGTGCATGGCACCGGCTTCGCCGGTGTTCGCGGCTAAAGCCGCTCCTACAGGGACCGCGTAAACAGGTGAGGAGCCTGCTGGCATTCGGCCCTTTAACGCCCGCGTGATATCGTTCCCCCTCAGCCCCAAGCGCCTGCCAGAGACCTCCCGATGCTCACCACCACCCATCTCCACCCCGGCTTCATGATCGTTCACGGCAACCGCCTCGACGACCTGCGCAGCCTGGTAGTGAGCTGGATGCGTCGCTACCCCCTGGCGCCGCTGGAAAACGAAATCGCTTTGGTGCAAAGCAACGGTATCGCCCAATGGCTGAAACTGGCTCTGGCCGAAGACCCGCTGGAAGATGACCTGGGCGGCTGTGGCATCGCCGCTGCAATCGACGTGCAGCTGCCCGGCAGCTTCATGTGGCAGCTGTACCGCAGTGTGCTGGGCCGCGACGAAATTCCCGAGGTGTCGTTGCTTGACAAGGCCCCACTGACCTGGCGCCTGATGCGCCTGCTGCCAGCCCTGATCGAGCGCCCGCATTTCGAGCCGCTGCGCCGCTTCCTCACCGACGACAGCGACCTGCGCAAGCGCTACCAGCTCTCCGAGCGCCTGGCCGACCTGTTCGACCAATATCAGGTCTACCGCGCCGATTGGCTCAAGGACTGGGCTGCCGGCGAGCACATCCTCAACACTGCCCGTGGTGAGCGTAAAGCGCTGCCGCCGGGTAACCGCTGGCAGGCGGAGCTATGGCGGGCCCTGCTGGAAGATGTCGGTGAACAGGGTATGGCCCAGAGCCGAGCCGGTGTGCATCAACGCTTCATCGAACGGATAAACAGCCTTGAACAGGCCCCCCCCGGGCTGCCACCGCGCGTCATCGTGTTCGGTGTTTCCTCGCTACCCGCCCAGGCCCTGGAAGCGCTGGCAGGCCTGGCGCGGTTCAGCCAGGTGCTGCTGTGCGTGCACAACCCCTGCCGTCACCACTGGGCAGACATCGTTGCCGACAAGGACCTGCTGCGCCATCAGTACAAACGCCAGCAACGCAAGCAAGGCATGCCCCTGCAACTGGACGACCAGTCGCTGCACCAGCATGCCCACCCGTTGCTGGCCGCCTGGGGTAAGCAAGGCCGCGACTACATCAACCTGCTCGACAGCTATGACGACCCGGGCAGCTATCAAGGCGTGTTCAGCGATGGCCGCATCGACCTGTTCAGTGACGGCTCCCCCACCACGCTACTCAACCAACTGCAGGACGATATCCTGGAGCTGCGCCCGCTCGCCGAAACCCGCGAGCTTTGGCCGCCAGTCGACACGGCAAAGGACCGTTCGATCCGATTCCACGTAGCCCACAGCCCGCAACGCGAAGTGGAAATCCTCCACGACCAGCTGTTGGCCCGCTTCAGCGCCGACCCCACTTTGCGCCCGCGTGACGTGATCGTCATGCTGCCGGCCATCGACACCTACGCACCGCATATCCGTGCTGTGTTTGGCCAGTTGCAACGCAACGACCCGCGCTACATCCCGTTCACCCTGACCGATCAGGGCCAGCGTGGCCGCGAGCCTTTGCTGATCGCCCTCGAACACCTGCTAAAACTGCCCGACAGCCGTTTCGCGGTCAGTGAGGTGCTCGATCTGCTGGACGTACCGGCACTGCGCGCCCGCTTCGGCATTCGTGAAAACGACTTGCCCACCCTGCACCGCTGGATCGAGGGCGCAGGCATTCGCTGGGGCCTCAACGCCGAGCAGCGGGCCAGCCTGGGCTTGTCTGCCGGGCTTGAGCAGAACAGTTGGCGCTTCGGCCTGCGGCGCATGCTGCTCGGTTATGCAGTGGGTGTTGGTGAGGCTTGTGATGGCATCGAACCCTACGATGAAATCGGGGGGCTCGATGCCGCCCTGATCGGCCCACTGGTCGCCCTGCTCGATGCGCTCGACGTCGCCTGCCAGGCCTTGTCCGAGCCTGCCACCGTCGGCCAGTGGGGCGAGCGCCTGCATGCCCTGTTGCAAGTGTTCTTCCTCGCCGAGGGCGAGCATGACGAGTTCCTGGTGATGCAGTTGCAGGACCTGCGCGACAGCTGGCTTGAGGTGTGCGAGGCCGTGGGCCTGCAAGATCCGTTGCCGCTGACCGTGGTACGCGAAGCCTGGCTGTCAGGCTTGGACCAGGGCAAGCTGTCGCAACGCTTCCTCGCTGGCTCGGTTAATTTCTGCACCCTCATGCCCATGCGGGCTATCCCGTTCCGGGTGGTCTGCCTGCTGGGCATGAACGATGGCGACTACCCGCGTGCGCAGCAGCCGCTAGACTTCGACTTGATGGCCAGCGACTACCGCCCCGGGGACCGCTCACGTCGCGAAGACGACCGCTACCTGTTGCTCGAAGCGCTGCTGTCGGCACGTGACCAGCTGTATGTCAGTTGGGTCGGGCGCAGTATTCGCGATAACAGCGAACGCCCGGCCTCGGTGTTGATTGGCCAGTTGCGCGACCACATCGCCGCGGGCTGGCAGTTGGATGGCGCGGAGCAGGGGCAGCCAGAGCAACCGGGCGAGCAACTGTTGCACGCCCTGACCCAGGAGCATCCGCTGCAACCGTTCAGCCCACGATACTTTCAGAAGGGCAGCCCGCTGTTCAGCTTTGCCCACGAATGGCAGCTGTTGCACCAGCAAGGCGAGGACGAGGAGCAGAAAGACCCCGGCCTGCCACCTTATGACGACGATGAAGCCCTAAGCCTGACGCAACTGAATGACTTCCTGCGCCACCCGGTGCGGCACTTCTTCAGCCAGCGCCTGAAGGTGTACTTCGAAGCACTGGAAGCGCCGACCCCGGACGAAGAACCCTTCGTCCTCGACACCCTGCAACGCTACGGCGCCAGCGAAAGCCTGCTTGGCGCCGCCCTGGCCGAGCCAGACAATGCCGAACTGGCGCTGCGGGCCCAGGCCCGGCGCCTGCAAGCTTGCGGCTTGCTGCCACTGGCCGGGTTCGGCGAGCTGCTGCAAAGCGAGTTGATCGAACCCCTCCCCGACCTGCTACAGCGCCATCAGCAACTGTTGCAGCGCTGGCCACAGCTGGTCGAGGGCGCCTTGCCGATTCATTTCGTACACGGCCGGCACCGTCTGGAAGGCTGGCTGGGCCGGGTATTCCAGGCCGATGACCAGAGCCTGCTCAGCATCACCACGGTACCCAACACCATCAGTGCCGGGCGCAACAACCTCAAATGGCACCGGTTGATCGCGCCTTGGGTCACGCACCTGGCGGCCTGCGCGGCGGGTTACCCCTACAACAGTGCGCTGGTAGCCAGCGACCTGACCCTGTTGCTTGCGCCGCTGCCGCAAGAAACGGCTGCGCAGCTGCTGGGAGACCTGCTGGTGGCCCGTCAGGCCGCAATGAACGCGCCACTGTCGGTCGCTGCCAAGACCGCATTTGCCTGGCTGGCCCAGGACGATGCCGACAAGGCCCTGGCCGCCGCCGCCCGTGCCTATGAGGGCGATGAACGCACCCGCTTCGGCGAGCGCAGCGAAAGCATTGCCCTGGCCCGGCAGTTCCGCGATTTCGCCGCGCTAAGCGCTGACGAAACCTTTGAAGGCTGGTGCGAAACCTTGTACCGCCCATTGTTCACCGCCCCCTGGCAAACCCTGGGCAACCCGGAGAAAGGCGCATGACCCAGGTCCGTCCCCTGGCACTGAGTTTCCCCCTGCATGGCAGCCAGTTGATCGAGGCCAGTGCCGGCACCGGCAAGACTTTCACCATTTCGGCGCTGTACCTGCGCCTGATCCTCGGTCACGGTGGCGAGCAGGGTTTCGAGCGCGAGTTGCTGCCACCGCAGATTCTCGTGGTGACTTTCACCGACGCCGCCACCAAGGAGCTGCGCGAACGTATCCGCGCCCGCCTGGCGGAAGCCGCACGGTTTTTCCGTGGCGAACTGGAAGGCGCCGACCCGCTGCTGCACCAATTGCGTGACGATTACCCTGAAGAGGCCTGGCCGCGTTGTGCCGGGCGCCTGGAAATTGCCGTGCAGTGGATGGACGAAGCGGCGGTTTCGACCATTCACGGCTGGTGCCAGCGCATGCTGCGCGAGCACGCTTTTGACAGCGGCAGCCTGTTTACCCAGACCCTGGAGACCGACCATAGCGAGTTGCTGGGCCAGGTCATGCGCGATTACTGGCGGCGCTTCTGCTACAGCATGCAGGGTGACGCGCTGGCCTGGGTGCGCGGCCACTGGGGCAGCCCCGACGCCTTGCTACCGCGTATTCGCCCGCTGTTCGGGCGCGTGCGTGCCCAGCAGGACGGGCCAGAACCGGCGGCACTGATCCAGGCATCGTTGCAGCAACGTGGCGAACAGCTGGCCCGGCTCAAGGCGCCATGGGCGCAGTGGGCTGAAGAGTTGCGACAGATCTGTCGCGATGCGCTGGCAGCCAAGCAGGTCGATGGCCGCAAGATGCAGGCGCGGTATTTTGAGCCGTGGTTCGACAAGCTTTGCGCCTGGGCAGGTGATGAACAACAGGTGGAACTCGACCTGGGAACCGGCTTCGCCCGGCTGACACCGGCCGGCATGGCCGAGGCCTGGAAGGGCGAACCACCCGAGCACCCGGCCCTGAATGCCATGCAGACCTTGCCGCAACAACTGCAAGCGTTGGACAGCCCGGATGCGCCCTTGCTTGAGCACGCAGCCAACTGGGTGTCGGCACGTTTTGAAGTGGAGAAGCGCCGACGCGCCGAAATGGGCTTCGACGACATGCTCGTGCGCCTGCAGCACGCCTTGGCCAGCGAGGCCGGCGAGCGCCTGGCCGGGCTGATCCGCGAGCAGTTCCCGGTGGCGTTGATCGACGAATTCCAGGACACCGACCCGGTGCAGTACGGCATTTTCGAGCGCATCTACCAGATCAGCGAAAACTGCCCGGAAACCGGCCTGTTCATGATCGGCGACCCCAAGCAGGCGATCTACGCTTTCCGTGGCGCCGACATCTACACCTACCTCGCCGCACGGCGTGCCACCCGTGGTCGGCTGCACAGCCTGGACACCAACTACCGCTCCAGCAAAGCCATGGTCGCGGCGGTCAACCAGGTGTTCCTGCAGGCCGAGGCGCGGGAAACGGGGCGCGGGGCATTCCTGTTTCGCGAGGCCCATGACAACCCGCTGCCGTTCATCGAAGTGCGCGCCAAAGGCCGTAGCGAGCAGTTGATGATTGACGGTGAAACCAGCGCAGCCCTGCAATGCTGGCAGCTGGAAAGCGAAGAACCGGTTTCCAGCACGGTCTACCGCCAGCAGCTGGCAGCTAGCTGTGCCAGCCATATCGTCGCCTTGCTCAATGGCGGCCAGCAAGGCACGGCCGGCTTCCGGAATGCCGACGGCGAACTGCGCCCGTGCCTGCCTTCGGACATCGCCATCCTGGTGCGTGATGGCCATGAAGCGCAAATGGTCCGCGCCGAGCTGGCCGCGCGTGATGTGCGCAGCGTGTACCTGTCCGACAAGGACTCGGTGTTCGCCGCGCAAGAAGCCCACGACCTGCTGGCCTGGCTCAAGGCCTGCGCCGAGCCCGACTCGGAACGCCTGCTCAAGGCCGCCTTGGCCAGCCTTACCCTTGGCCTGTCGCTAGCTGCGCTGGACCGCCTGAACCAGGACGAACGGGTGTGGGAAGGCTGGGTCATGCGTTTTCGCCACTACCGCGACACCTGGCAGCGCCAGGGTGTGCTGCCGATGCTGCGCCGCCTGCTGCATGACTTTCAGCTACCGCGCACGCTGATTCGCCGCACCGATGGCGAACGGGTACTGACCAACCTGCTGCACCTCGCCGAACTGCTGCAGCAGGCCGCCGGCGAACTGGACGGCGAACAGGCGCTGATTCGGCACCTGGCCGAGCACCTGGCCAGTTCCGGCCAGGCAGGTGAAGAACAGATTCTACGGCTGGAAAGTGATGAGCAGCTGGTCAAGGTGGTAACCATCCACAAATCCAAGGGCCTGGAATATCCCTTGGTCTACCTGCCATTCATCTGCACCAGCAAGCCTGTCGACGGCAGCCGCCTGCCGTTGGCCTGGCACGATAGCGAGGGCAATGCGCACCTTACCCTGACGCCCAACCCGGAACAGATCGAGCGCGCCGACGACGAGCGCCTGGCTGAAGACCTGCGCCTGCTCTACGTGGCCCTGACCCGCGCCCAGCATGCCAGCTGGCTGGGTGTCGCCGACCTCAAGCGTGGCAACCAAAAGAGCTCGCAGCTGCACCGCTCGGCCTTCGGCTACCTGCTGGGTGGTGGCCTTCCCCTGGCCGCCTCGACGCAGTTGAACGACTGGTTGCAGGCCTTGGCGGCAACGTGCCCGTACATCACCTGCCCGGGCCTGCCGCAGGCGGATGAGCAGGTGTATCGCATGCCGCACGCTGAACGCGAGCTGCTGCCGGCACGCAAGCCACGCCGGGCTGCCGCCGAGCACTGGTGGATTGCGTCTTACAGTGCCCTGCGCGTGGGTGACCAGACCCTCGGGGCCGATAGCTCACAGGCCCAGCAACTGCTGGATGACGAGGTGGTCGATGCCCAGCTGCTGCGCGAAGTCCCGGCCGACAGCGGTGATATCCACCGCTTCCCGCGTGGGCCGAACCCCGGCACCTTCCTGCATGGTTTGCTGGAATGGGCAGGCCGCGAAGGTTTCAGCCAGATCAGCGGTAATCCGCAACTGATCGAACGAACCGTTGGCCAGCGTTGCAACCGTCGCGACTGGACCGGCTGGATCCCCACCCTCAGCCAATGGATGCAGCGCTTGCTGGGTGAGGCGCTGCCTCTGCCGGGCAGCGAACAGCGCGTGACACTGGGGCAACTGCGTCATTACCAGATCGAAATGGAATTCTGGTTCGCCAGCCACCGGGTCGACGCCGAACAACTCGACCGCCTGGTGGCACGCCATACCCATAAGGGGCTGGCGCGCCCGGCGGCGCAGCCCACCGTGCTCAACGGCATGTTCAAGGGCTTCATCGACCTGGCGTTCGAGCTGGACGGGCGTTATTACGTTACCGACTACAAGTCCAACTGGCTGGGCCCGGACATCCAGGCATACGACGCCCTGGCCATGGAAAAGGCCATTCTTGAGCACCGTTACGACCTGCAGTACGTGCTGTACCTGTTGGCCCTGCATCGCCAGCTGCGCGCGCGCCTGCCGGATTACGATTACGACCGTCATGTTGGCGGTGGCCTGTTCATCTTCCTGCGCGGTGCCAGCAGCAGTGGCCATGGCGTGTACTACGTCAAGCCACCGCGCGAGCTGATCGAAAGCCTCGATGCACTGTTCCGTGGCGAGCACCCGCCGGTACAGCAGGACCTGTTTGCCGGAGCCGAGTTATGAGCCGCAGCCTTGTCGACCTGTTGCCCACCCCGTTGCACGCCGAGCACCTGCTGGCGCTGGCGCCGCAGCGTGACAGCGGCGACCTGCTGCAACTGCTTGATCGCTGGGTAGAGCGCGGCTGGCTGCGTGCGCTGGACCGTGCATTCGTGTCGTTCCTCGAAGAGCGTGCGCCCGGCAGCGACCCTCTACTGTTGCTGGCGGCGGCATTGGCCAGCCACCAACTGGGCCATGGTCACGTTTGCCTCGACCTGCAGCAAACCTTGGCCGAGCCTGACTTTGCCCTGTCGTTGCCGCCGGAAGGCGATGCCCTGACCGGCCCTCTGTTGCTGCCATCGCAACTGCTGGCCAACCTCGATTTGAATGCCTGGCGCCAGCGCATCGCTGCCAGCCCACTGGTTGCCGCTGGCGATACACCAGGCCAGCAGGCACGGCCGCTGGTGCTCAGTGGCGAGCGCCTGTACCTGCGCCGTTACTGGAGCTACGAGCGGCGCATCGACCATACCTTGCGCGAGCGCCTGACACAGGCTGAAGCACCGCCAGCTGACCTGCCAGAACGCCTGGCCCGACTGTTCGAGGGAGGGGCACCCGCCGGGCAGGTGGACTGGCAGAAGCTTGCCTGTGCGCTGGCCACACGGGCTGGCTTCAGCATCATCACCGGCGGCCCCGGCACCGGTAAGACCACCACCGTGGTGCGCCTGCTGGCGTTGCTGCAAGCACCGGCAGTGGAGCAGGGCAGGCCGCTGCGCATCCGCCTGGCGGCCCCGACCGGCAAGGCCGCTGCGCGCCTGACCGAATCGATTGGCCAGCAGGTCGAACGCCTGCAAGTCAGCGCCGACGTGCGCGGGCAGATCCCGACCGAAGTCAGTACCGTGCACCGCCTGCTCGGTAGCCGCCCGGGCTCGCGGCACTTCCGCCACCACGCCGGCAACCCGCTGCCGTTGGATGTACTGGTGGTCGATGAAGCGTCGATGATCGACCTGGAAATGATGGCCAACCTGCTCGATGCCCTGCCGCCACGGGCACGTCTTGTCCTGCTGGGTGACAAGGACCAACTGGCCTCGGTCGAGGCGGGTGCGGTGCTGGGCGACCTGTGTCGGGACGCCGAGGAAGGCTATTACTCACCGGCGACCGCCGCGTGGCTTGAACAGATCAGTGGCGAGTCCCTGGCCGGCAGCGGCCTCAAGACGGGGGATCAACAGCGCCATCCGCTGGCCCAGCAAGTGGTGATGCTGCGGTTTTCACGGCGTTTTGGCGAAGGCAGCGGCATTGGCCAACTGGCCCGATGGGTTAACCGCCAGGACTCCCACGCGGCGCGCAACCTGCTGGCTACCCCGCCGGCTGACGTGCACAGCCTGGCCCTCAAGCACGAGCAGGACCGCGCCTTCGACCGCCTGCTGCTAGACGGCCTCAACCGCGGCAGTGAAGGCCCGCAAGGTTACCGTAGCTACCTGCGCACCCTTGGCCGCTACCGCCCGTCGCTCGATACCGCTTTTGACGACCCCGCCTGGGAGCAATGGGCGGGCAAGGTGTTGCTCAGCTTTGAAGACTTCCAGTTGCTATGCGCGGTACGCCGCGGCGCCTGGGGTGTTGAAGGCCTCAACGAGCGGGTGGCGCGGGTGCTGCACAATGCCGGGCTGATCGACAGCCAGCAGCCGTGGTACGAAGGTCGCCCGGTACTGGTAACCCGCAACGACTACGGCCTGGGCCTGATGAACGGCGACATCGGCATTGCCCTGCGCCTGCCCGACGAGCGTGGCGAGCCGCTGCTGCGCGTGGCCTTCCCGCGTAACGACGGCAGCGGCGGGGTGCGTTTCGTTCTGCCCAGTCGGCTCAACGAAGTGGAGACGGTGTTTGCCATGACCGTGCACAAGTCCCAAGGCTCGGAATTCGGCCACACCGCACTGGTGCTGCCGGATGCGCTTAACCCGGTGCTGACCAAGGAACTGGTATACACCGGCATCACCCGCGCCAAGCATTGCTTCAGCCTGGTTGAGCCGCGGCAGGGCATTTTCGAATCGGCGGTAGCGCGCAAGGTAAGGCGAATTTCGGGGTTAATGCTCGAACAGGTCTGATAGCGGACGCGGTCCCTTGTAGGAGCGGCCTTGTGTCGCGATCGGGCCGCATAGCGGCCCCCGGATATCAGCAGTGCAGCAGATATCGAGGGGCTGCTGTGCAGCCCTTTCGCGACACAAGGCCGCTCCTACAGGGATTGCGTACACCTCAGAGACCAGTGTCTCTCCTACACGGGTGCGGCCATGTGCTATCGTTGCGCCGATACCGCAAAGGACCTGAGAGACCCCCACATGCACGTGGCCGCAAGGCGAGTGACAAGCTGTGCGCTTTCGCTATTGCTGGCCGTCCTGTTCCTTTCTACAGGCCCCGCCCGGGCAGAATCCGCTACAACCGCCGCCCAGGCGCAGCAACGCGCCAAGGCCGTCACCCAGGTGGTTCTGGGTATCTTCAGCTACGCCCGCTGGCCCGTCGAACCTTCACCCTTGCGCCTGTGCCTGGTCGGCCCGACCGAATACGCCGACGACCTGATCAAGGGCCATGTGCAGGAATCCGGCCGCCCGTTGCAGGTTAAGCGCCTGCTGGCAGACGACAGTCAGGTCGCCCAGGCCTGCGACGCCATCTATATCGGCAAGCTCGACCAAGGCCAGCGCGACAAACTGTTCGAACGCGTCAGCGGCCACCCGGTGCTGAGCATCAGCGAGGCGAACGACCCGTGCACGGTCGGTAGCCTGTTCTGCCTGCGGGTCAGCGACCAGCAGGTGGCCTTCGAGGTCAACCTCGACTCGGTGGCGCGTTCCGGTGTGCGTATTCACCCCAGCGTGCTGCAACTGTCGCGGCGCCGGGCGGTGCAGCCATGAAACCGACCCGCAAACGCGGCGTGCGCCCGACCCTGCGCTCGGTGTTGGGCCGTGGCCACCTTAGTGTCGCCCTGCTCGCCGTGGGCCTGGCGGGTGTCTCGCTGACCCTGCTCGGCGTGCTGGCCCTGCGTGTGTATGCCAACCACAACCTGCAACTGATTGCCCGCTCGATCAATTACACCGTCGAGGCGGCCGTGGTGTTCGATGACAGCGCTGCGGCCAATGAGTCGCTGGCGCTGATTGCAAGTCGCGAGGAAGTGGCCGAGGCCAAGGTATTCAACAACGAAGGCGAGCAGCTGGCGCACTGGCAGCGCGGCGATACCGGCATGCTCGCCCAGCTGGAAGTGCAGGTCGCCACCGCCTTGCTGGATGAGCCAGTCAATCTGCCGATCATGCACCAGCAACAACAGGTCGGGCACATTGAACTGGTCGGTCAGGGGCGTAGCCTGTTGCTGTTCCTGCTGAGTGGCGTGGCCGGCATCCTGTTCTGCACGATCCTCAGTGCCTTGGCGGCTCAGTACCTGTCGCGGCGCATGCTCAGTGACATTACCCGCCCGCTACGCGGCCTGGCCAGTGTCGCCCACGCTGCCCGTCGCGAGCGCAGTTTCGACCGACGCGTGCCGGAAGCGGCGATTGCCGAGCTCAACGAGCTGGGCAATGACTTCAACGCCCTGTTGGACGAACTGGAGGTGTGGCAGAGCCACCTGCAGAACGAAAACCAGACCCTGGCCCACCTGGCCAGCCACGACAGCCTCACCGGCCTGCCCAACCGTGCCTTCTTCGAAGGGCGCCTGAGCCGCAGCATGCGCAATGCGACACGCCAGCAGGAGCACCTGGCGCTGCTGTTCCTCGACAGCGACCACTTCAAGCAGATCAACGACACCCTTGGCCACGCCGTGGGTGACGAAGTGCTGATCAGCGTGGCCGACCGCGTGCGCGCGCAGCTGCGTGAGCACGACCTGGTGGCGCGCCTGGGCGGCGACGAGTTCGCCGTGCTGCTGACGCCTTTGCATACCCGCCGCGACGCCGAGCACATTGCCGAAAAGATCGTGGCCAGCATGAAGCTGCCGGTGCAGCTGGACAGTGGCCGCAGTATCGCCACTTCACTGAGTGTCGGTATTGCCTATTACCCGGATGACGGCACTGACCCCGCCAGTCTTCTCAAGGCCGCCGATGCGGCGATGTACCAGGCCAAGCGCAAACGCCGTGGCCATTGGCAAGTGGCGCAGACGGAACGGTCCGCCACCGATATCAAGAACAGGAGTTGAACCCGTGATACAGGCTATACGTTTCCCCTTGTGGGCCTTGTTGCTCGCCATGCTGGCGCTGGCCGGCTGCCAGAGCACACCGCCCAAGGGCCTTACCCCCGAACAGATTGCCGTGCTCAAGCGCGAAGGCTTTACCCCCACCGATGAAGGCTGGGCTTATGACCTGTCTGGCAAGGTGCTGTTCGGCAGCGACCTGGACAGCCTCAACGGCCAGAGCCAGGCGATTGTCGAGCGCATTGGCAAGGCGCTGCTTGGCGTGGGTATCCGGGGCGTGCGAGTGGACGGGCATGCCGACTCATCCGGCAAGGCAGCCTATAACCAGCAACTCTCCGAGCGCCGCGCGCAGAGCGTGACCAAGGCCCTGGTCGGGGTTGGCATGCAGGCGCAGAACATCCAAAGCCGGGGCCTGGGCAGCAGCCAGCCGGTGGCGGACAACCGCACCAGCGCCGGGCGTACCGAAAACCGTCGCGTGTCCATCGTGGTCGCGTCCTACTGACCATTGCCCCACAGGCCAGCGCATCCTTCTCCTATGGGAGCGGGCGATGCGTTGCCTGGCACCGGCTGCGCCGGTGTTCGCGGGCACGCCCGCCCCCACAGGGTTTGTGTTGCGGTTCGGAATGTACGGTCAGTGTAGGAGCGGCCTTGTGTCGCGAAAGGGCTGCAGAGCAGCCCCAGCAATTGGTGTATCTGCGCTGAGATCCCGGGGCTGCTTTGCAGCCCGATCGCGACACAAGGCCGCTCCTACAGGTCTGCGTATGCCTTGAGTTCGGCGCAGATTTTGTGGGAGCTGGCTTGCCGGCGATGGGCTGCGCAGCAACCCCTTCATTCCTGAGCAAACCGCATCTCCCGCGTCTCACCCATCAACAACGGCGCATTCGCCTCGGTCACCCCACGTATGTAATCCCACAACAGGGTAATCCGCTTCAACTTCCTCAAATCCTCCCGGCAATACATCCAGAACTGCCGCGTCACCTCGATTTCCTCCGGCAACACCGTCACCAACCGCGGGTCCTGCGCCGCCAGGAAGCACGGCAGAATCGCCAACCCACGCCCCTGCAACGCCGCCGTGTACTGGGCAATCACGCTAGTACTGCGCAAATGCGCGTTGGCGTTGGGAATCAGGTTGGCCAGGTACAGCAGCTCCGAGCTGAACGCCAAATCATCCACATAGCTGATGAACGGGTGCCTGGCCAAATCCGCCACCTGGCGAATTGGCGCGTGGTTGTCCAGGTAATCCTGGGTCGCGTACAGCCGCAAGCGGTAGTCGCACAGCTTGCAGCACACATACGGCCCATGCTCCGGCCTTTCCAGGGCAATAACGATGTCGGCTTCGCGCTTGGACAGGCTGATGAAGTGCGGCAGCGGCAGGATATCCACCGAGATTGCCGGGTAGGCATCGACGAAGTGGCTGAGCTGCGGGGTGATGAAGAAGCTGCCAAAGCCCTCGGTGCAGCCCATGCGTACATGCCCCGACAACGCCACGCCGGACCCGGACACTTGCTCGCACGCCATGTGCAGCGTGCTTTCGATCGACTCGGCGTAGCCCAGCAAACGCTGGCCTTCGGCGGTGAGGACAAAACCATTGGTCCGCGATTTTTCGAACAGCAGGGTACCCAGCGCGCCTTCCAGCGAACTGATGCGCCGAGACACCGTGGTGTAGTCCACGCTCAACCGTTTGGCGGCGCTGCTGGCCTTGCGGGTGCGGGCCACTTCAAGGAAAAACTTCAAATCGTCCCAGTTGAGCGCGCTCAGGGATGTGAGGTCTTTTTGCATGATGATCCGGTTTTTTTGTGCGTTCTTGTAGGATGTTTGCACATCTATACTCGAAACAAGCCTCAGGACGCCACCTCGCGTTTGCCCGGCGCTGGCGATCTCGTCCCGACAATAATTCCAAGGAGAACGCAGATGAACGCACCGCAATCCCCCAGCAGCACCAAAGTCGAGCAGGTCAAACTGCTGATCGACGGCCAGTGGGTCGAGTCGAAAACCAGCGAATGGCGCGACATCGTCAACCCGGCCACCCAAGAGGTGCTGGCGCGCGTACCGTTCGCTACCGTCGAAGAAGTCGACGCTGCCGTGGCCGCTGCCCATCGCGCCTTCCAGACCTGGCGCAATACCCCGATCGGCGCGCGCATGCGCATCATGCTCAAGCTGCAGGCGCTGATCCGCGAACACACCAAACGCATTGCCCAGGTGCTCAGCGCCGAGCAGGGCAAAACCCTTGCTGACGCCGAGGGCGATATCTTCCGCGGCCTGGAAGTGGTGGAGCATGCCGCGTCCATCGGTACCCTGCAGATGGGCGAGTTTGCCGAGAACGTCGCTGGCGGTGTCGATACCTACACCCTGCGTCAGCCAATCGGCGTTTGCGCCGGCATCACCCCGTTCAACTTCCCGGCAATGATCCCGCTGTGGATGTTCCCCATGGCTATTGTCTGCGGCAATACCTTCGTGCTCAAACCGTCCGAGCAGGACCCGCTGTCGACCCTGCTGCTGGTCGAGCTGGCGCTGGAAGCCGGTGTACCGGCTGGCGTGCTGAACGTGGTGCACGGCGGCAAGCAAGTGGTGGATGCCATTTGCACACATCAGGACATCAAGGCGATTTCCTTCGTGGGCTCCACCGAAGTGGGTACTCACGTGTACAACCTCGGCAGCCAGCACGGCAAGCGCGTGCAATCGATGATGGGCGCCAAGAACCATGCGGTGGTGCTGCCTGATGCCAACCGCACGCAAACCATCAACGCCTTGGTCGGCGCCGCCTTCGGTGCGGCGGGCCAACGCTGCATGGCCACTTCGGTGGCGGTGCTGGTGGGCAAGGCTCGCGAATGGCTACCGGATATCAAGGACGCCGCCAGCAAGCTCAAGGTCAATGCCGGCTGCGAGCCAGGCACCGACGTGGGCCCGGTGGTTTCCAAGCGCGCCAAAGAGCGTGTACTGGGCCTGATCGAAAGCGGCATCAAGGAAGGCGCCAAGCTGGAGCTCGACGGCCGTGACGTCAAGGTGCCGGGCTACGAGCAAGGCAACTTCGTAGGCCCGACCCTGTTCTCCGGGGTGACGACCGACATGCAGGTGTACACCCAGGAAATCTTCGGCCCGGTGCTGGTGACCCTGGAGGTCGATACCCTCGACGAGGCGATCGCCCTGGTCAACGCCAACCCGTTCGGCAACGGCACCGGCCTGTTCACCCAAAGCGGCGCGGCAGCGCGCAAGTTCCAGAGCGAAATCGACATCGGCCAGGTCGGTATCAACATCCCGATCCCGGTACCGGTACCGTTCTTCAGCTTCACAGGCTCCCGTGGCTCCAAGCTCGGCGACCTCGGCCCGTACGGCAAGCAAGTGGTGCAGTTCTACACTCAGACCAAGACCGTTACCGCCCGCTGGTTCGATGACGACAGCGTCAACGACGGTGTGAACACCACCATCAGCCTGCGCTAAGGAGCACCTCATGCGTATTGCATTCATCGGCCTGGGCAACATGGGCGCGCCCATGGCCCGTAACCTGATCAAGGCCGGGCACCAGCTGAACCTGTTCGACCTGAACAAGACAGTGCTCGCCGAACTGGCCGAACTGGGTGGGCAGATCAGCCCGTCGCCCAAGGACGCGGCAGCCAACAGCGAACTGGTGATCACCATGCTGCCGGCTGCTGCCCATGTGCGCAGCGTGTACCTGAACGAAGACGGTGTGCTGGCCGGCATTCGCCCCGGCACCCCCACTGTGGACTGCAGCACCATCGACCCGCAGACCGCGCGTGATGTGTCCAAGGCCGCAGCGGCCAAGGGCGTGGACATGGGCGACGCGCCGGTGTCCGGTGGTACGGGTGGCGCGGCGGCCGGCACCCTGACGTTCATGGTCGGGGCCAGCGCCGAGCTGTTTGCCAGCCTCAAGCCGGTCCTGGAGCAGATGGGTCGCAACATCGTGCACTGCGGTGAGGTCGGTACCGGTCAAATCGCCAAGATCTGCAACAACCTGCTGCTGGGTATCTCGATGATCGGCGTGTCCGAGGCCATGGCCCTAGGTAACGCGCTGGGCATCGATACCAAGGTGCTGGCCGGCATCATCAACAGCTCGACCGGACGTTGCTGGAGCTCGGACACCTACAACCCGTGGCCGGGCATTATCGAGACCGCGCCGGCATCCCGTGGCTACACCGGTGGCTTTGGCGCCGAGCTGATGTTGAAGGACCTGGGGCTGGCGACCGAAGCGGCACGCCAGGCCCACCAACCGGTGATCCTCGGTGCCGTGGCCCAGCAGCTGTACCAGGCCATGAGCCTGCGCGGCGAGGGCGGCAAGGACTTCTCGGCCATCGTCGAGGGTTATCGCAAGAAAGATTGATGCAAGAGGTGGGCTTCATCGCGGGCCAGGCGGCCTTCCCTCTGTAACTGCGCACCAGAGGGCAGGGCGCTTGAACCGCGATTTTTTTTCGTCCACGCCTACAGGCATTACGCGGTCGTTGTAGGAGCGGGTTTACCCGCTCTCATAGAACAAACTCTAACTTATTGATTTAGCGAAACTTGTGGGAGCGGGCTTGTCCCGCGAACACCGGCAAAGCCGGTGCCAGACA
>NZ_JBJDNB010000059.1:14523-18938 GCF_044900445.1 Pseudomonas sp. NPDC089407 | reverse complement strand
GTGATGGTTTCACCGTTGCTCAGCTTGATCACCAGGTCGGTGCCAGCCTTGTTGGTCAAGGTGGCGGTGTAGGTGATCTTGCCGCCTTCGGCCACAGTGTCGGTGGCGGTGAGGCTCAAGGTCGTCACGTCTGGCGTGGCTGGGTTGTCGGTGACAGTGGTCGTGACCTCTGTCTTGTCCAGCGTCAGTTGCTCAAACTTCCACTCGTCTGCACCGCTGACCGCCTCAATCGCATTAACTACTGGCTTAGCGCCTACATAAATGTCGTCAGGAGCAGTTGCCGTGGCCGAACCAGTAGTGCTGTTCGCCGCCACGACAACCGTGGTGCCGTCGGTGAGTTTGAAGTACAGCTCCGAGTGGTTGTTGATCGGCAGACCGTCTTTGTTGGTCAGCGTGATGGTGTAGGTGATCTCGCCACCTTCGGTCACCGAAGGCGTCGCGGTCAGTTTCGCGACCACTTCATCGATGGTGTCGGTCACTTTGACCGAAGCAGGGTCGCCCAGCTGCAGGTTCTCGAACGCCGCCCCCGTTACATCCACCGCCGACTTGATGCCCAGGCTGATTTCGCCGGCATCTTGGTAAACGTCGTCACCTTGCGCGTCGTGAACATAAGGCTCGCTCGAGAGCTGACCGGCCTTGATGGTCACAACCGCGTTGTTGCTCAGGGTTACGGTCAGGTCATGCGCCAGCACTGTATTGATGTGCACAGTGAAGGTCGGCTTGACGTTCTCAGCCACCGAAACCTGGTCAGCCGTGATGGTAACCTTGACGATGTCGCCTTCGTTGCCGCCACCTGGGTTCGGATTGCCAGGGGTGCCTGGCTCGTCAGTGACCTGGGTTTTGACTTCGGTCTTGTCGAGGGTCAGTTGTTCGAACTTCCACGCATCCGAACCGCTGACCGAGTCGATGGCGTTGACCACCGGCTGGTTAGCGCCAACATAGACGTTATCCGGCGCAACAACAGTGGCTGAACCGGTAGTGCTGTTAGCTGCAATCACGACGTTGGTGCCGTCGGCCAGCTTGAAGTACAGCTCTGCGTGGTTGTTGATCGGCAGACCGTCTTTGTTGGTCAGCGTGATGGTGTAGGTGATCTCGCCACCTTCGGTCACCGAAGGAGTGGCAGTCAGTTTCGCTACGACTTCGTCGATGGTGTCGGTTACTTTGACCGAAGCCGGATCACCCAGCTGCAGGTTCTCGAAGGCGGCGCCCGTAACATCCACAGCCGATTTGATGCCCAGGCTGATTTCGCCGGCATCCTGGTAAACGTCGTCACCTTGCGCGTCGTGGGTGTAGGGCTCGCTCGAAGTCTGACCGGCTTTGATGGTCACGACCGCGTTATTGCTCAGGGTCACGGTCAGGTCATGCGCCAGCACCGTGTTGATGTGCACGGTGAAGGTCGGTTTGACGTTCTCGGCCACCGAAACCTGGTCGGCAGTGATGGTGACCTTGACGATATCGCCTTCGTTGCCCGGGGTACCTGGCTCGTCGGTGACCTGGGTTTTGACCTCGGTCTTGTCCAAGTTGAGGTTTTCAAACTTCCAGGCGTCTGCGCCGCTCACCGAGTCGATGGCATTGACCACCGGTTGATTAGCGCCAACGTAGACGTTGTCCGGCGCAATAACAGTGGCCGAACCGCTGGTGCTGTTGGCTGCAATCACGACGTTGGTGCCGTCGGTCAGCTTGAAATACAGCTCTGCGTGGTTGTTGATCGGCAGACCATCTTTGTTGGTCAGCGTGATCGTGTAGGTGATCTCACCACCTTCGGTTACCGAAGGCGTAGCAGTCAGCTTGGCGACCACTTCGTCGATGGTATCGGTGACTTTGACCGATGCATCGCCACCCAATTGCAGGTTTTCGAAGGCACTGCCCTTGGCATCTTCAGCTGCCTTGATGCCGAGCGTGATCTCACCGGCATCCTGATAGACGTCGTCACCTTGCTCATCGTGCGTGTACTGCGCGCTGGTCTCGCCCGCCTTGATGGTGACCTGAGCGTTGTTGCTCAAGGTCACGACCAAGTCGTTGGCCAGCGCGGTATTGATATGCACGGTGAAGGTCGGCTTGACGTTCTCGGCCACCGACGGCTGGTCAGCCGTGATGGTGACCTTGACGATGTCGCCTTCGTTGCCTGGAGTACCTGGCTCGTCAGTAATCTGAGTTTTGACCTCAGTCTTGTCGAGATTCAGATTCTCAAACTTCCACGCGTCTGCGCCGCTAAACGAGTCGATAGCGTTGACGACGGGCGGATTGCTGCCGGTATAGGCGTTGTCCGGTGCAACCACAGTGGCCGAACCGGTAGTGCTATTGGCCGCCACTACAACCGTGGTGCCATCGGTCAGCTTGAAATACAGCTCTGAATGGTTGTTGATCGGCAGACCATCTTTGTTGGTCAGCGTAATCGTGTAAGTAATCTCCCCACCTTCGGTTACCGAAGGTGTGGCGGTCAGCTTAGCAACCACTTCGTCGATGGTGTCGGTGACCTGAACCGAAGCGTCGCCACCCAGCTGCAGGTTCTCGAACGCAGCGCCGGTAGCGTCGACTGCCGACTTGATGCCCACAGTGATCTCGCCGGCGTCTTTGTAGACGTCGTCGCCCTGTGCTGCGTGCTCGTATGGCGCGCTAGTCTGCCCAGCCTTGATGGTGACCTGAGCGTTGTTGCTCAGGGTCACGACCAGGTCGTGGGCCAGGGCCTGATTGATGTGCACGGTGAACGTCGGTTTGACGTTCTCGGCGACCGAAGGCTGGTCAGCGGTGATGGTGACCTTGACGATATCGCCTTCGTTGCCCGGGGTACCTGGCTCGTCAGTAACCTGGGTTTTGACCTCGGCTTTGTCCAGGTTGAGGTTTTCAAACTTCCAGGCGTCTGCGCCGCTGACCGAGTCGATGGCGTTGACGACGGGCGGATTACTGCCGGTATAGACGTTATCCGGTGCAACCACAGTGGCCGAACCGGTAGTGCTGTTGGCTGCGACAACAACCGTGGTGCCGTCAGTCAGCTTGAAGTACAGCTCTGCGTGGTTGTTGATCGGCAGACCGTCTTTATTGGTCAGCGTGATCGTGTAGGTGATCTCGCCACCTTCGGTTACCGAAGGCGTGGCGGTCAGCTTAGCAACCACTTCGTCGATGGTATCGGTGACTTTCACCGAAGCGTCGCCGCCCAGTTGCAGGTTCTCGAAGGCACTGCCCTTGGCATCTTCAGCTGCCTTGATGCCGAGCGTGATCTCACCGGCATCCTGATAGACGTCGTCACCTTGCTCATCGTGCGTGTACTGCGCGCTGGTCTCGCCCGCCTTGATGGTGACCTGAGCGTTGTTGCTCAAGGTCACGACCAGGTCGTTGGCCAGCGCGGTATTGATATGCACGGTGAAGGTCGGCTTGACGTTCTCGGCCACCGACGGCTGGTCAGCAGTAATGGTGACCTTGACGATGTCGCCTTCGTTGCCGCCACCCGGGTTGGGATTGCCAGGTGTACCCGGCTCATCGGTCACTGTGGTGCTGACCGGGGTCTTGTCCAGGGTCAGCTGTTCGAACCTCCACGCATCGGCACCGCTGACGTCGGCAATCGACACCACGACAGGATCGTTGGCACCCACATAAACGTTATCGGGAGCGTTTACAGTAATCGAGCCAGTGGTACTGTTGGCCGGCACCACAACAACGGTCTTGCCGTCGCTCAGAGTGAAGTACAGCGCCGAATGGCTATCGATCGGCAGGCCGTCCTTGTTGGTCAGCGTAATGGTGTAGGTGATCTCGCCGCCTTCGGTGACCGAAGGTGTGGCAGTCAGCGTGGCGACAACCTCACTGATCGTGTCAGAGATTTCAACGGTAGCCAGGCCACCGAACTCCAGGTTCTCGAAAGTAGCGCCTGGGACAGTTGCATCAGTAACGCTGAGGGTGAGCGAGCCAGCATCCTTGATGATGTCATCACCCTGGGCCGCTGCTTTGTACTCGACTTCGGTTTTGCCGGCCTCGATGATCACCTTGTCGCCGTTGGACAGGGTCACAGTCAATGGCCGGTCCAGCGCCTGGCTGACCTTCACAGTGAAGGATGGCTGCTGGTCTTCGGTCACATTGCCGTTGCTGACGATGCTCACGGTCACCGGGTCGATACTGTCATGGATGACAGTGGATGCAGGTGTTGGGTCAGGCGTCAGCTGTTCGAAGTTGCCACCGGTGGCTTTCTCGATGGTGACGCTGACGGTCGAGCCGTTGTTGTAGACGTCGTTCGCCGGGGTCTGGAAGTCAACGCTACCCTGGGTCTTGCCTGCCTCAACGGTGATGGTCTGACCATTCGACAGGGTCACGGTCACCGGCGTCTGGGCTGGGTTGCTCAGGGTCACGGTGTAGGTGATCACGCCACCTTCGGTGACGCTCGGCGAAGCCGTCAGGGTCGCGGTGGTGTTGTCGACCGAGTCGTT
>NZ_JBJDNB010000059.1:14165-14427 GCF_044900445.1 Pseudomonas sp. NPDC089407 | reverse complement strand
TGCTTCAACGGTGATGGTCTGGCCGTTGGACAGGGTCACGGTCACCGGGGTCTGAGCTGGGTTGCTCAGGGTCACGGTGTAGGTGATCACGCCACCTTCGGTGACGCTCGGCGAAGCCGTCAGGGTCGCGGTGGTGTTGTCGACCGAGTCGTTGATCGTGGTCTGAGCAGGCGTCGGGTTCGGGGTCAGCTGCTCGAAATTACCGCCAGTGGCGTTTTCGATGGTGACGCTGACGGTCGAGCCGTTGTTGTAGACGTCGTTC
>NZ_JBJDNB010000059.1:0-14067 GCF_044900445.1 Pseudomonas sp. NPDC089407 | reverse complement strand
TGCTTCAACGGTGATGGTCTGGCCGTTGGACAGGGTCACGGTCACCGGCGTCTGGGCTGGGTTGCTCAAGGTCACGGTGTAGGTGATCACGCCACCCTCGGTGACGCTCGGCGAAGCCGTCAGGGTCGCGGTGGTGTTGTCGACCGAGTCATTGATCGTGGTTTGCGCAGGCGTCGGGTTCGGGGTCAGCTGCTCGAAATTACCGCCAGTGGCGTTTTCGATGGTGACGCTGACGGTCGAGCCGTTGTTGTAGACGTCGTTCGCCGGGGTCTGGAAGTCAACACTGCCTTGGGTCTTGCCTGCTTCAACGGTGATGGTCTGGCCGTTGGACAGGGTCACGGTCACCGGCGTCTGGGCTGGGTTGCTCAAGGTCACGGTGTAGGTGATCACGCCACCTTCGGTGACGCTCGGCGAAGCCGTCAGGGTCGCGGTGGTGACATCGATGGTATCGGTCACCTGGGTAACCGCCGGCGTCTGCGGCAATGTCACCGTCATGCCGCCACCGCCGGTGCTACCTGTGACGGTCGCCGAAATTTGGCCACCGTCGATATAAGGGGTGTCGTTCGGCGGCACCACGACATTGACGCTACCGCTGGTCTGCCCGGCCGGAATGGTGATCACCGCACCATTGGACAGGGTGATTACCAAGTTGGTACTCGGTGCCTGGCCAACCGTAGCGGTATACACGATTACGCCACCCGCTTCGCTGATGGAAGGGGTAGCGCCAAGAGTCAGGTCGGTAGCAACGTTGGTGTCCGTGGTCGGCGGGGTCACCAGGTTATTGCCATTGGTGTCCAGCAAGCCCACTTCTTCGCTATCGAGAACGGCAGCAAAGCCCAAGCCGTCAGTCGGGAAGCCAACGGTCGGGTCTACCCGCCCCGCCGTTTCTTCGAGCATCACAAAGCTGTGGCCACCGCCTAGCGCGCCACCACCGCCTGCAGCGGACGGGCCGGCAGCAGTTGCTTCCAGCTCGGTAGTGGGGTCGACACCCGCGGCGATCGCCTGTTGCAGCTCTTCCACCGAAGGTGCGGCCTGGGCAGTCGCCTGGCTCAGGTCGGTGCTGCTGTCAGGGGCATCGGCGCTCCATTGGCTGTCACGCCCAAGGTCGAGCAGACGGCCATCAGCCAGCTCCAGCGTCACTGCGCCGCCAGGGCCGGTAAGGACTTCCTCACCCGCTAGCAGTCGGTCCCCTTCAATGAGTACACGACGGATGCCCTCTGGGGATACCGCAATAACCTGGCCGACAATGCTTTTGACGATGGCTACAACGCTGCTCATTGGACTCTCCGTGTGACCCGATGGGTACTTCCCTGCCAGAGCGGCGCTTGCCAGCCACTTCAGGCGGAACTATGTCGATGATCTTGACGTTTTTTGACGTCAATATTCCGTCTATAACTGTTTGGAATTACTTGACTGCCAAACTATTGACCTTATACAGGCCATCCTAAACAATCGGCAATGTAATGTCACATTGATATTTGTACCTTAGCCAAGCGTTTCTCGAGGACAAATGTCGTACATCATTGAACGCCCGTTAATTTTTCAGCCGACGTATCTTTTCATACACCGCGGCAGTCGAAAATGATGCGCTGAAGCAGTCGGCCAGCTGGTTTGACTACGGTTATTGGCGCCAACCTTCAGGCGAGCCGTCCACTGCCCGTCCATCAAGCACAAACCTTGCCGAAACGCGACCCGGAGTGAACGTAGAGCCCAGGATGAACCAGCGTCACCTACCTCACCCCAACAACACGGATACCCATCAACGGGCGAACCACAAGCAGCGATTTGTCACCTATCAAATAGATGCCGCCGCCATGCCCTGATACTGTCAGCCCGATGATGAAAAACCGCATGTGATTATTCAACGCAGACGGTTCAGGGATGTGCTTTCTATAGATGAATTTTGACTAATAAGTGACAGCGACACGCCAATTAAAAAGCGCCTGTTTACTGACAGCGACTACGCTGGATGAAAATGCCCATTGAGCCCTTGGCTGGATGGCGGTCTATGCTCGACGCGGTGTCAAAAGGAAGCTGGGCGATTCAAAAATGAAACACTCCTTGCCACGGTACGTCTGGTAAAAATGAAGCACGTAGAATTGTTTACTCAACACCGATTCAAGGCGACCATTGGTCACCTGCTCAAGCATTGGGGCATTAACGCTCCCATCAGCACAGCTTGGCAGCACCTTTGAATGCCAGGGTGAGCCGCCCGGCCTGAACGGCGGCACACCTACCCTACCCACCACAAGGATGAAGAGAGCGCCGCGTGGAATCCGAAGTCAGTCGAGTCCAACTCAGCCACGATCCACGCAGTCAGCATGACGATCCCCTGCTGGATAGTCTGCTGAGCCTGTGTGTCCTGCACCAGAAACCCGCCAGCCGGGTCATGCTGACCACGGGCCTGCCGTTGCCTGCGCAGCGTCTGAGCCCCGAGCTGCTGCCCCGCGCCGCCGCCCGCGCCGGCCTGCAAGGGCGCCTGCTGCAGCGCAAGCTTGAGCAGATCCCGAGTATCGCCATGCCGGCCATGCTGCTGCTCAAGGAAGGCCGCAGCGCCGTCCTGCTGGGCTGGGAGAACGAAGATACCGCCCGCCTGCTGCTTAGCGAGAGCGACGGCGGCGAAGTGCACGTCAGCCGCGAAGCCCTGCAAAGCGACTACAGTGGCCGGGTGTTCTTCGCCCAGCCGCAGCACAAGTTCGACGTCAACCATGGCAACCTGATCCCCCGGGCGAAGTCGTGGTTCCGCGACACCTTGCTGCGCAGCAAATGGCTGTACATCGATGCCATAGCCGCCAGCCTGGTAATCAACCTGATCGCCCTGGCCGCGCCGCTGTTCGTGATGAACGTCTACGACCGGGTGGTGCCCAACCAGGCCACCTCGACGCTGTGGGTGCTGGCCGTCGGTATCGCCGGCGCGTACATCTTCGACCTGATCCTCAAGGGCTTGCGCGGCCTGTGCCTGGACCTGGCCGGCAAGAAGACCGATCTGATCATCTCGGCAACGTTGTTCGAACGTATTGTCGGCATGTCAATGAAGTACCGGCCCGCAAGGGTCGGCAGCTTTGCCCAGAATATTCACGAGTTCCAGGGCCTACGCGACTTCCTCGCCTCGCTGACCCTGACCAGTCTGATCGACCTGCCGTTCACCATCCTCATACTGATCGTCATCGCCATCATTGGCGGCCATCTGGTGTGGATCCCAATTATCGCCTTCCCGCTGGCCCTGGGCATCGGCTATGCCTTGCAACGGCCGTTGATGGCAACCATGGAGCGGACCATGGCGCTGGCCTCGGAGCGCCAGTCGAGCCTGATCGAGACCCTGGCCGGCCTGGACGCAGTGAAGGTCAACAACGCTGAAAGCGAACGCCAGTACATGTGGGAGCAGACCCTCGGCACCCTCAGCCGCCTGGAACTGCGCGTCAAGGTGCTGTCGAGCCTGGCGATGAACATCACTCTGCTCATCCAGCAGCTGGCTGGCGTGGCAATGATTTGTGTCGGCGTATACCTGATCATCGACGGCAACCTCAGCATGGGCGGCCTTGTGGCGTGCTACATGCTTAGCGGCCGGGCGCTCGGGCCATTGGCCTCGCTCAACGGCTTGCTTGCCCGCTACCAGCAGGCCAAGGTAACCATGGTCTCCACTGACCACATGATGGAGCTGCCGCAAGAGCGCAACTTCGAGGAGCGCCCGCTAAGCCGCAAGGTGCTGCAGGGCAGCGTCGAGTTCCGTGGGGTCGACTTCACCTACCCAAACCAGCAGAACCTGGCGCTGAAGAACATCAACCTGACCATCCGCCCAGGCGAAAAGGTCGGCATCATCGGCCGCAGTGGTTCGGGCAAAAGCTCGCTGGCCAAGCTTATCGTCGGACTTTACGAAGCCGATGGTGGCTCGCTGCTGGTCGATGGCGTGGACATTCGCCAGATCGACGTCAGCGAGCTGCGCCATAACATCGGCTACGTCCCGCAAGATATCCAGCTGCTGGCCGGCACCCTGCGCGACAACCTGGTCAGCGGCGCGCGCTACATCGAAGACGAACTGATTCTGCAGGCCGCCGAACTCGCGGGCGTGCATGAGTTCGCCCGGTTGCACCCGGACGGCTACGAGCTGCAGGTGGGTGAGCGTGGGCAGAACCTGTCCGGCGGCCAGCGCCAGAACGTCGCCTTGGGCCGTGCACTGCTGCTCAACCCGCAGATTCTGCTGCTGGACGAGCCAACCAGCGCCATGGACAACACCGGTGAAGAACGCCTCAAGCAGCGCCTGCAAGCCGTGGTGGAAGGCAAGACGGTGTTGCTGGTCACCCACCGCGCCTCGCTGCTGACGCTGGTAGACCGGCTGATCGTGATCGATCGCGGGCAGATTGTCGCCGACGGCCCGAAAGCCGCGGTCATGGATGCGCTGAAGAAGGGGCAGATCAGTGTTGCATAAGCTGGATATGGGGCAATTCAAGGACGGCTTGCGGCGCTATTTCAAAGGCTCCGACTCGCTCGGCGGCCAGCCGCTGCCAGAGGTCAACAAGGCCCTGATCGAGGACGCACCACGGGTGGTGCGGCTGACCATCTGGGGTGTGATCCTGTTCTTCGTGTTCATGATCGTGTGGGCCAGCGTTGCGCCCATCGACGAGGTTACACGGGGTGAAGGCAAGGCCATTCCGTCTTCCAAAGTTCAAAAGATCCAGAACCTGGAGGGCGGCATCGTCGCCGAGATCTTCGCCAAGGAAGGGCAGATCGTCGAAGTGGGCCAGCCGTTGCTGCGCCTGGACGAAACCCGCTTCGCCTCCAACGTGGGTGAAACCGAGGCCGACCGCCTGGCCATGGCCCTGCGGGTCGAGCGCCTGAGTGCCGAGGTGGGCGACACCCCGCTGAAAATCGATGAAGAGCTGCGCAAAGCGGCGCCAAGCCAGGCGGCGAACGAAGAGTCGCTGTACCAGAGCCGGCGCCAGCAACTGCAGGACGAGATTGGCGGCCTGCAGCAGCAGTTGGTACAGCGCCAGCAGGAATTGCGCGAATACAGCTCCAAGCGCTCGCAGTACGCCAACAGCCTTGAGTTGCTGCGCAAGGAAATCGGCATGTCTGAGCCGCTGGTGGCAACCGGGGCGATTTCCCAGGTCGAAGTGCTGCGCCTGCGCCGCGCCGAAGTGGAAAACCGTGGCCAGCTGGATTCCACCGCGCTGGCCATCCCGCGTGCCGAAGCGGCTATCCGCGAGGTGCAGAGCAAGATCGAAGAGACCCGTGGCAAGTTCCGCAGTGAAGCGCTGACCCAGCTGAACGAGGCGCGTACCGAGCTGAACAAGGCTACCGCCACCAGCAAGGCGCTGGACGACCGGGTGCACCGCACCATGGTCACGTCGCCGGTGCGCGGTATCGTCAAGCAGTTGCTGGTGAACACCATTGGCGGGGTTATCCAGCCGGGTAGCGACATCATCGAAGTGGTACCACTGGACGACACGCTGGTCATCGAAGCGAAGATCCTGCCCAAGGACATCGCCTTCCTGCACCCAGGCCAGGAAGCAACCGTCAAGTTCACCGCGTATGACTACACCATCTACGGTGGGCTCAAGGCGAAGCTGGAGCAGATCGGCGCCGACACCATTACCGACGAGGACAAGAAGACCACGTATTACCTGATCAAGCTGCGCACCGACCGCAGCCACCTGGGTACCGATGAGAAGCCGCTGCTGATCATTCCGGGGATGGTGGCTACGGTGGATATCATGACGGGCAAGAAGACCATCATGAGCTACCTGCTCAAGCCGATCATGAAGGCGCGTTCGGAAGCGCTGCGCGAGCGGTGATGATTCTGGCCACTGCTTTTTAGTCGCCTCTCTGGCCCTATCGCCGGCAAGCCAGCTCCCACAGGTACTGCACAGGCCTTGAGGTCGCTGCAGTACCTGTGGGAGCTGGCTTGCCGGCGATAGGGCCGGAATGCCAACCCAAAAAACTCAGCGCCAGGGCGCAGGCTCACCTACCAACTGCCCCTGAATCCCGCCTACACCCATTTCCTGCAGAACCAAGCGCTCCCCTTCGGTCTCGACCCGTTCGGCAATCAATGGCAAATCGATACTGTGCGCAGCCCGCTGGATCGCTTCGATGAACAGCCGCTTGTGCTGTTCATGGTCGATATTGCGGATGTAGCTACCGTCGATCTTCAGGTACGCCAGGCCCAAATGCGCCAGGTTGCCGATCATGCTGAAGCGCCCGCCGAAACGTTGCAGCGCCAGGCCGAAGCCAAGTGCGTGCAAGCGCCGGGTGAGTTGCTCCAGGGCTGCCTGCTCAGGCAACTGCTCTTCGCCAATCTCGAAAACCAGCCGTGGGCCGAGCGCCGTATTCTGGCCCAGCAACTCCAGAACGCGTTGCAGGGCCTTGGGGTCGGCCAGCGTCGCGGCCGACAGGTTCAGCGCCAGCACCTGGTCATGCCCGCGCAGGTGTGCCAGCACTTTCTCGAGTACCAGCACGTCCAGGCGTGGCATCCAGCCGAAGCGCTCCAGCCAGGGCAGGAAGCGCCCCGCCGGCAAGGCCTCGCCCGGGCCGTCCTGCAAGCGTGAAATCACTTTGTGGTGCAGTACCCGTTGCGCCGTGGGGCAATCCACCACCGGCTGGAAGAACAACTCGAAATGGCCGCTGTTGAACGCCTGGTCGAGCCGCTCGTGCCAGGCATGCTGGCTGTCTGCTGCAACCGCCGCTACGCCCTGTTCAAGGCACACCCAGCCCGGTGTCGGCTGGTTCTCTGCGCGGGCCAGCGCTTCGTCTGCCAGCTTGAGCAATGCTTGGGGTGCGTCACCTGGGCTGTAGGGTGCCAAGCCGATACAGGCCACCGGGCGAACGTCACTTGCGCCCGTGTCATGCAGGCTGAGCAGCGTCGCTTCCAGCGCCTGGGCCAGCTGTACTGCCTCTTCGTGCACCATGCCCGGCGCCAGCACGGCAAACTCGCCACCGCGGCTGCGGGAAATCAGGTCTTTGGTTTCCGGGTAGCTGGCACAGGTTCGGCGCAGCTGCTCGCCCACTGCCTGCAGCAACTGGTCGGTACGCTGGCCGCCAAGGCGGGCATTCAGGCCGGCCAGGCCCTGGACACGCAGCAACAGCAAGTAGCCGGCGCGCGCTTCTTCCAGGTTACTTACCCGGGTATTGAGCTGCATTTCAAAATAACGGCGGTTGGACAGCCCGGTCAGGCTGTCCTGGTAGGACTCTGCCCGCAGCCGCTCACTGCGCTCGGCCTGCTCGGTAAACAGCGCCTTGAGCTTCTCGACCATCTGGTTCATCGCCTGCACCACCCGGCGCAGTTCCGGTGTGCGAGGCAGCTCTGGCAGGCTGAGGAATTCACGGCGGGCAATGGCGTGGGACTGCTCGACCATATAGTCCAGCGGCCGCAACTGGCGGCGCAACAGCAAGGCGCCAAGCACGGCACTGGCCGCACCACACAACAGCAACCAACCCAGGCTGCCTAGCGCGCTTTGCCAGAGCTTGGCGATGGCAAACATCGGGTGGCTGATGACTTCAACACGCGCGGCCTGCTGCCAGCCACGGCTGACGATGGCATCGCCACCCGCAGCTTCCAGGCCGATCAAATGCACGAACCAACTCGGCACGCCGCCGGGGTCCGGCTCGGCGTGGCGCTCCACCAACACGGCATTGGAGCCCAGGTCGACGACCTTGATGCTTGCGTAGTAACCACTGTCGAAGATCGAACTGACCATCAGCTCGACCATCGCCGGGTCATCGATGTTCGGCGTCAGCGACAGCGCCAGCGCGGTCGCCGCATCCTGGGCATGCGAACGCAGCTGGTTAACGTACTGGCTGCGCGAGCTTTCCAGGCTGACCATGAAGCTGCCACTGAAGGCGACCACCAGGAACAGGCAAATGGCCAACAGCAATTGTTTGAACAGTGACATCTGTGCTCCTTCAGTAAACCGGCTCGGCCGGAAACCCTTCGGCCTGCATTTTTTTAAGCAAATCCTGCCAGCGGGAAAGCCGCTTGGTATCGCCGACCTTCTTGTTGCCTGCGGCCCCCGTCAGCCACAAGCCCTCGCCATTGAAGGCGTACACCGGCAGCAAGTCTGTCCGCTGGCTTGCCGGCTTGATGGCGTCCATCAGGCTATCGAGTACCAAGGGTTGCGCCTGTGGGCTTGAATAATAGGTCAGGACCATATGCGCCCGGTTCTGCCGCAGCGCCTTGACGTAGGTAATGCGCAGTTTCTCGCTGGGGACCCCCATGCGCCGCAAGCTGAAATACTTGGCAATGGCGTAGTCCTCGCAGTCCCCGGCGCCTTTGATAAGCGCCTGCACCGGCGTGGCCCAGTAATCGACCTCATGCCACAGATCGATGTCCTCGACATAGCGCAGTTGCTGGTTGAAGAAGCGGTTGACCACCTGCAATCGCTCAAGCTCACTACCCTGGTTCTGCGTCGCCATCAGGTTCTGCCAGGCATCAATGCGGCCCTTTCCCGCCCCTAGCGGGCCATACAACGCCTGCGACTTGCGGCTGATCTGGGAAAAGTCCCAATCCGCATGCAAGCCGCCCAGCAGCATGCAGCCCAGCAGGGCGGCAACGCAGGCACGTCGCACGAGGGTTTTGAGCATCCAGGATATCGCCACTGCGAAGCCCTGTTCAGGCCAGTCGAAAGCAGCGATGGTGGGGCTTGCCAAGGCAAAAGACAATGGCACCCTGCAATCATCCGCCCGCCTGTCAGCCCACCTACACTTTCTGCTTATATCCTTCTATTGACTGCTTCCTTTGACTGGCGACTTCATCCACCATAGCCGCGCTTTTTGGGCGCCCGTCCCAGTACTGGCGCAGGTTTGACACCCCCACTTGCAGTAACTAGTGTCATTGGATCCAACTTTAGTCATTGTTAAGGCAGGCGTTACGTGGCCGAGAAAATCAAATTGAGCAATGTGCTGGCCAGCGAGCAGCTGTTGCCGCACCAGGCCCGTGGCGTGATTGAAGAACGCCTGCGCAGTGCCATTCTCGATGGCCGCCTGCCACCTGGCACTGCCGTGCGCCAGCAAGAGCTCGCCACCTTGTTCGGGGTCAGCCGCATGCCCGTGCGCGAAGCGTTGCGCCAGCTGGAAGCGCAATCACTGCTGAAAGTGGAAATGCACAAGGGCGCGGTGGTTGCACCACTGATCGGCGAGGATGCGGTAGACACCTATGCCCTGCGCGTGCTGCTTGAGAGTGAAGCGCTGCGCCAGTCCATCCCTTTGCTGGAGGCCGACGACATTGCCAGCGCCCGCGGCTATATCCAGCAATTGGAGAACGAAACGCGTCACAGTGAACTCGGCCGCCTGAACCGCCTGCTCCACATGACGCTATACAGCAAAGCGACCAACAAGAAACTGCTTCGCCTGATCGAGAACGAGCTGAACGAGGAAGAGCGTTTCCTGCGCTTCCATCTCTCGTCCATGGGCCTGGGCAAGCTAACCCAGGACGATCACAACGCCCTGGTGGATGCAGCCAGTGACAAATTGGTGGATGAGGCCGTAGCGGTACTGGAACAGCACCTCAATAGCGGGGCGCGGGTAATTCGCAGGTACCTGGACAGCCAAACAGGGCGCTAGCTCACTGCAGGTTTTGCGCAAGCTACGAGCAGGTGGGTTGCAAATTGTTGCGGCGCCACCAACAATGAGACTAATTATCATTAATGTCCATTGACGCCAGCGCCCTCCCCCATGCCCAGCAACGACTCTGTGCAAACGCTCTACAGTGACCACCACGGCTGGTTGCATGCCTGGCTACGCAGCAAGCTGGGCAACGCCGCTGATGCCGCTGACCTCGCCCAAGACACCTTCGTACGCCTGCTGCAGCGCCGCGAGCAGCTGCAGCTGAACACGCCACGGGCCTTTCTGCGCACGGTCGCACGCGGGTTGGTGATCGACCACTGGCGCCGCGAGGAGCTGCACAGGGCCTACCTTGAGGCTTTGGTCAATGTGCCGGAGGCACTGGCGCCCTCAGCCGAAACCCGTGAGCTGCTGCTGGAACTGCTGGAGCGCATAGCCCGTATGCTCGACGGCCTCAAGCCAAAAGTACGGCGTGCCTTCCTGCTTGCTCAATGCGAGGGCCTGAAGCACCAAGCCATTGCCGAGCAAATGGGCATCTCGGTGCGTACCGTCGAGCGTTACATTGCTGACGCTTTGTACCACTGCTACGTGCTGCGCTACGAAGACGAGCGGTAAAGCGATGACCTCCGCACAACCTGGCGCAAAGACGGTGAAGCAGGCTATTCAGTGGATGCTGAGACTGCGCGAGAGCGGGCATAACCCCGCCCTGCAACAGCAATGCGAGCAATGGCGCGGTGCACACCCCGAACACGAGCAGGCCTGGCAGCGGGTGATCCGCATGCATCAGGACCTCGACCTGCGCGCCATCCCCGGCGCCGGCCTGGTCTTGCAGACCCTGGAAACCAGCCAACGACGCCTGCACCGACGACAGGCGCTGAAGCTGCTTGGCGGCCTAGCCATGGTCGGGACAGCGGCATGGCTGGGCAACGACCTGGATGCGCTCAGCGGCTGGACAGCAGACTACGCCACAAGCACGGGTGAGCGACGCAGCTTCACGCTGCCCGACGGCTCGCTGATGCAACTCAACACGCACAGTGCCGTGGACCTGGCCTTCAACGGCCAGCAACGCCTGATCCGCCTGAAACAAGGCGAATTGATGATTACCTGCAGCCAAGCGGTGAACATGCAGCGGCCCCTGCGAGTGCAAACCCGCGACGCCTTGCTGGAAGTCTTTGACGGGCGCTTTGTGGCACGCCAGGACAGCGACTGCACACGTGTCAGTGTCAGCCATGGCAGGGTAGCGATCCACCTACCTGGCAATGAGCTATTGCAGTGGATTGAGGCCGGCCAGGACTGGCGCCTGGATGCGCAGGGTGCACAGCGGCTGGAGCACGTGGACATGGACGCCATGGCTTGGAGCGAGGGGCTGATCGTTACCCGGGATATGCGCTTGTTCGACTTTCTTGAGCAGGTCAGCCGCTATCGTCACGGGTACCTGGGCTGTAGCGACGAGATCGCCGATTTGCGCTTGTCGGGCGTGTTCCGCCTTGAAGACCCGGAGCAGTTGCTACAGCTGCTGCCGCAGACGTTGCCTGTGCGCTTGCGACAGCGGACACGCTGGTGGGTGCGGGTGGAAGGGTTGGCCTGACAACGTGGTCGCTCCTACACAGTATCGCGTAGGGGCGCTCAGTTTTTTGGCGGGTTTTGAATTTCGGTCCGGCTAGGACAGTAAGCGACACCCTCTGCCCTCTACTCTCCAACGGACCACTCATGCCTACTCACCCGGTGTGCACGCACCCTTCCCCCGTAAATGATTTTCGACCTGTTTTGCACTCAGCGCTTTTGCGCAGAGCTATCCGGGCTACGCTGTTCGGCACAGCCTTGGGCCTGACCGCCGCCCCGCAACTCTCCATGGCAGCTGAAACAGCCCAGGTCAGCCATCGCTACGCAATCCCGGCTGGCCAACTGGACGACGTGCTCAACCAATTCGCCCGCCAGGCCGGCATCACCCTGTCGAGCACACCGCAGCTCACCGGTGGCCTGCAGTCCGATGGACTTCAAGGCCAATATGCCACCGAACAAGCATTGCGCCAGTTGCTCAATGGTAGCGGCCTGCAGGCCGTCAGCCAGGATGGGCGCAGTTATGTGCTGCAGGCACAGCCTGAGGACGCTGCCCTGTCACTGCCAGACACCGATATCCGCAGCTTCACCCTCGGTAATGCGTTGGGTAGCACAGAGGGTTACAACGCCACGCACAGCCAGGTGGCGACCAAGACCAGCATGCCCCTGTTGGAGACGTCACAATCGGTTTCGGTGGTGACCCGCCACCAGATAGACGACCAGGGCTCGCAGACCGTTGCCCAGGCCATGCGCTATACGCCAGGCGTGCTGACCAATCCCTACGGTGCGACCCATCGCTACGACTATGTGGCCATGCGTGGCTTCAACGACGGCTCGGTGGACAACATCTATGTCGATGGGCTGAAGTCCATGGGCGACAACGGCACCTACAGCACCATGCAGGTGGACCCGTACTTCCTCGAGCGCATCGACATTCTCAAGGGGCCGTCTTCGGTGCTATATGGCCGAAGCTCACCGGGGGGCTTGGTGGCACTGACGACCAAGAAGCCGTTATTCAGCCCCTATCACCAGGTCCAAGCCACGGTCGGCACCCAAGGCCAGCGCGGCATGGGTTTCGACTTCAGCGGGCCTGTGGATGATGATAAGCGCATTGCCTATCGCCTGACTGGCCTGGCAGATGCGTCCGACACACAGTTCGACCACAGCAAGGAAGAACGCTATGCCATTGCGCCGGCCATCAGCATCGACTTCAGCGAAGACACTTCGCTGACTCTGCAAGCTTACCTGCAGCATGACCCCAACGGCGGCTACCACGGCGGCAACCCTGCAGACGGCATGCTGCACCAGCGTAACGGCTTGCGCCTGTCAGATCACTTCTTTGAAGGCGAGCCGGGTATCGACAACTACGAGCGTACGCAACAGTCGTTCAGCTACCAGTTCGAACACCGCTTCAACGATGTATTCACCGCGCGGCAGAACTTCCGTTACCAGGATTCCGACGTGTCGATGGACCAGGTGTACTCCGCCGGTTGGGCAGATGCCGACAGCAATATCCTCAACCGCGCCTATACCGGCGGTGATGAGCGTCTGCATTCGTACATCATCGATAACATGCTGCAGGCCGAGTTCTTTACCGGGGCCGCCAAGCACACCTTGCTGCTGGGTGCCGATTACCAACGACGTAAAGCCGACGTGGCATGGCGTTATGGCTCCGTGGATCCGCTGGATGCCGGCAACCCGCAATACGGCAATGGCAACCTTCAGGTGCTGGGCGAGAACCGCTACCAGCGGCGTTTGCAGCAAACGGGCTTGTACTTGCAGGATCTGGTAGAGCTGGACCAGTGGCGATTCTCTCTGGGGCTGCGTCAGGACTGGGTGAAAGTGTCCGAAGAGAACCGCGACAGTGACACTAAAGTCAGCGATCAGCGTTCCAGGTTCACTACCCGCGCTGGCGTGCTCTATCTGTTCGAAAACGGCATTGCGCCGTATGTGAGCTACTCGGAGTCGTTCAACCCAAATACTGTGTCCGATCAGGACGGACGCCCGCTGGCCCCTACCGAGGGTACGCAGTGGGAAGCCGGTATCAAGTATCAGCCGCCGGGCAGCGACAATCTGTTCACCGCATCGGTATTCCGCATCGAGCAGGAAAACCTGGCGTCGAAACAGCCGAATGAGGACTTCTATCGCCCTGTCGGTGAAGTACGCTCACAAGGGCTGGAGCTGGAGGCCCATGTGCAGCTGACAGACAGTTTGAAGTTGCTGGGTGGTTACACCTTCACCGATGTCGAGTATTCCAAATCGATGCCGAGCCTGGTGTCGGGCAGCCTGGATAACAAAGGTAATTCGCCAACCCAGGCGCCGAAACAGATGTTCTCGCTGTGGGCAGACTACAACTTCCACCAGGGGGCCCTGGATGGCCTGCGGCTGGGGGGTGGGGTGCGCTATGTGGGGTACAGCTGGGTGGATGCGGAAAACAGCATGAAGGTGCCCTCCTACACCCTGTTCGACGCATCGATCGGCTATGACCTGGGCAAGGTCGGCCTGACAGGTGTGGATGTGCGCTTGAACGCAAACAACCTTACCAACGAAAGCTACATCACCTCGTGTGCCAGCGTGAACTACTGCTACATGGGTGAGGAGCGGAATGTGAGTGCTACGGTAAGTTATCAGTTCTGACCGCTGATACGCGTTACTTGTAGGAGCGGCCTTGTGTCGCGATCGGGCGCGAAGCGGCCGCAATCCAGGCGACGCGGTTTGCCTGGCAGATGCGGATGCAGGTTTTACGGCCGCTGTGCGCCCGATCGCGACGCAAGCCCGCTCCTACGCGAGGAATCGCACAGGCCTTGAGGCCCTGAAAAGACAAAGCCCCTGTCTGCATCGCAGACAGGGGCTTTGGGTTTGAATCTTGACGATGACCTACTCTCACATGGGGAAACCCCACACTACCATCGGCGATGCATCGTTTCACTGCTGAGTTCGGGATGGGATCAGGTG
>NZ_JBJDNB010000058.1:0-19636 GCF_044900445.1 Pseudomonas sp. NPDC089407 | reverse complement strand
GCGAAGCTTGGGTTGCTCGGGTTGTGCTTCAGGTAGTCACGCCACAGTACTTCGGCGATATCCGCCATGCCCATGGGGGCACCTGGGTGGCCGCTGTTGGCTTTTTGTACTGCGTCCATGCTGAGGGCACGAATGGCGTTGGCACGCTCACGACGACTAGGCATCGTTAGTCTCCTGACTGGTAGGGGTAGGGTGGCAAAAAGCGCGCATTCTGGCGCAGCCACCGCTGGGCATCAAGGAGTTGATGGTAATCGGGTACGTAAAAAGACAATCATGCGTCGATGAGGGTGCCAGGCCGGCAATGCGATGAAAAACTGGGGCGAGATATCGGGAGCATTTTTTTCTGTCCGTTGATCGGACCAAAATCGCATTACGCTTTGCGTGCTTTAAGCAAAAACCTTACCATTCGCGACTACAAACATTTCTGAAGTTGTCAGGGACGAAAATGAATCACCTTAGCATCGCCAAAGAAGCCCTCATCGCTCAGGCACAAGCTGTTGGCCAGCTGGCCGACCGCCTGGATGGCGAATTTCAGAGCGCTGTTGAGCTCATCCTTGCTTGTAAAGGCCGTACCGTTGTATGCGGCATGGGCAAATCTGGTCTCATAGGTCAGAAAATGGTTGCCACCTTTGCATCGACAGGCACTCCAAGCTTCTTCATGCACCCTGCTGAAGCCTTCCACGGCGACCTGGGTATGCTCAAGCCGATTGATGTGCTGATCCTCATCAGCTACAGCGGTGAAACGGAAGAGTTGATCAAGCTGATTCCGAGCCTTAAGTCGTTTGGCAATAAAATCATTGCTATGACCGGAAATGGCAAATCGACCTTGGCTAAACATGCCGATATTTGGCTGAATATCTCGGTTGATCGTGAGGTATGCCCGAATAATCTGGCGCCTACCACTTCAACTCTCGCCACCATGGCCATGGGGGATGCATTGGCTGTTGCGCTGATCGAAGCGATCCAGTTCAAACCAATGGACTTCGCTCGCTATCACCCCGGTGGCAGCCTTGGTCGTAAGCTGCTAACTCGCGTAAGTGACGTCATGCACTCACCCGCGCCGGTTGTTTTGCCTTCTACCAGCTTCCACGATTGCCTCATGGTCATGACTCAGAGCCGATTAGGCCTCACTGTAGTTATGGATGTAGATAACCTCGTTGGCATCGTCACTGACGGGGATCTCCGTCGTGCTTTGTTGGAGGATGAGGGGATTATTCACTCTACGGTCAACCAGTTCATGACAGCTAATCCCCGCACCATTCATGAGGATGCTCAGCTGTCAGAGGCTGAGGCCTTTATGCGGGATAATAAGATTCGTGCCTTGGCGGTTACGAATTCCAATGAAAGGGTAGTCGGTGTAGTAGAAATTTTCGACTGACTTCAGTTTTCTAAAAAAGGTCAGAGGGCAAGTCTTAAATCGAGGCTTACTTTCTGGCCTTTTTTATAGGCTTGTCTTTAAGGGATTTTATGAATTTAGATGAAAAGTTGGCGGTAGAGGGTATTGTCGGTATCTCTCGTGCCATTAAGGGTGATGGTTTTCTAGAAGAGTCGGCAGTAGTTAATGGGAATCTAAATGCTCGCTTTTTTGTAGGAGCGTATAGTTTGATTGATAGCGGGGCATTTGCTAAAAATGCATTCATTGGCCGCTTTTCTACGATAGAAAAAGGCGTACAACTCGGCTATCCAGTCATTAAGGAAAAAAATTTCTCGAACCATTTTTTTGCTCGAAACCTTCCATTGCAAGGTTCCGATGACTATTACAAAAAAATCAAAACATCGAGATATTATTTCGAGCAGAACAGGTATACCTTTATAGGTAGCGATGTTCTTATTTGCAGGGGGGCAGTAGTTCAAGAAGGAGTGGTAGTTGGTGATGGCGCAATCGTACAGCCGAACTCCTATGTTGTAGAAGATATTCCTCCCTATGCGATTGTTTCGGGTAATCCAGCAAAAGTTATAGGGTATCGATTTGACGAGCAAACAGTTGCTAAGCTTTTGCACAGTGAGTGGTGGATGTACGATATTTCCTCCTTGGTGAGTAAGTATCGGGCAAATGCCATTGATTATCATGATAACGCCCAGTTTATTGACGATGTCGCCGCTGGTAATTTGCCGCGACTGATAAAAAAGATTTTCTACTTAAACACTGATCGCGGCGTATTTGAAGAGAACTCTGCGAGAAATATGATCGTTGGGCCATCTCATATTGAAAGATGGTATTTATTTTCTCAAAAAGGTGTGGTCAATAAGCCTGATGGCTATCATTTGCTGCCTATTCCAGCGCTGTCGATATTTAGTGCACAGCTGAATAAGCTTGTGAAGTGGTGGTCAGCTTGGTTTGAAAATGTACTAATATTTGTTCCTGACTTCAGGATCGGGAACGTGGCTGTTGATCATCCAGTCAAAGATGGTCGGCTGGTAAAGCCTGAGGCTGTCTCTGAGGATAACTCCCAAAAATGCTATGCGCTTGCTCTGGATGCTCTGAGTCAGTATGCAAGCATGAGTAATGTGAGGCTATGGTTCTGGTGCTTAAATGGTCGAGAAGAATTTAATAAATCTAACGGCCAGTATCTGGATGATAGAGGAAATTATCGTCATCCAATCTGGAACTATGAAGATATGCTAGAAATGTACGGCGCGAGTACGATTGATATTAGGCAATATTTCGAAGGGGTCCTAGATTTAATTGTAGATGGAAGTATTCACCCAACCAATGAATGTTATGGTCAAATGGCCAAGGTTTTTGATAGCCTGGATTGGTAAGTGAAAACTGATAGTGGGCTGGACTAAATCGCCAGGCCACTATCAGTGAGTCAGGCGGAGGTTTTTATTGAGCCATTTTCGTCATGACTTTAGCGTAGCCATCTGCAGTGCTAAATACAGATTCTTTGCCTTGTGCGCTTAAAATTGCATCAGCGACTTCACGAAATGCTCCAGTGCCGCCGGCCGAAACAATAGTCTTTGTCGCAGCAGACTTCACGTACACTGGTGCATCTGCGACGGCAAATGATATACCGCATGCTGCAAACGCTGGCAGGTCGATACAGTCATCGCCAATACATGCAGTTTGCTCGGCAGTTACACCAGCTTCATCCATCAGTTGTTTGCAGGCAGCTAGCTTATCCTTTACGCCGAACTTACAAAGCGTCACACCCAAATCTTGCACTCGCTTGCGTAAGGTTGCTGAATCGCGACCGGATAGAACCGCGACTCGAACACCATTTTCCTCCAGTAATCGCATTCCCATGCCATCACGCACATGAAAACGTTTGAAACATTCGCCGGTCGCATCGTAATAAATACCTCCGTCCGTCAGCACACCATCTACATCAGTGATGACCAACCGAATATCAGCTAAGGTCGGCTTAGCGGTGAACGTCTGGCCCGCCATCAATGCACGTACTTGCTCAAGACACTCGGGAGTATCCACGCCCGGTCCGGTAGGTTCGATAATATAAGCTCGGATGCAATAGCCTGCTGCCATCAAGCGTAGTTGCTCGAGCTTTTCAGCATGCTCAATCATCGGTTGAGGCAGGCTGGCATACTCAGCGACGACCTTACGACGATATGCGTAAACCCCGACATGCTTCATATAGGTCGCCACCCCAGCGTCGCGAGGGTAGGGAATTGGCGAACGACTGAAGTAAAGGGCGTTACCGTTGCTCGCTAGCACAACTTTGACGGCGTTGGGGTTGCTGGCCTCGTGCGCGTCTATTGAGTGACACAAAGTCCCGACACTAACGCTGGCGTCAGCTAGCATCCCGGCCGCCAAGGCGTCTATATCTGCTGGCCGGACCAAGGGTTCGTCGCCTTGCAAGTTAATATAGATGTCTGCATCAACTTGGGTCATCACTTCCGCGAGGCGGTCGGTACCAGAAGGGTGGTCTGGTGAAGTCATGACGCAGTCACCGCCAAAGCCGCGGACTGCTTCCGCAACTCGTTCGTCGTCAGTGGCAATCACGACAACGTGCGCGCTAGCGACTTGAAGCGCACGTTCATAAACGTGCTGTACCATCGGCTTGCCAGCGATATCAGCTAGCGGCTTGCCAGGCAGGCGAGTGGAGCCATAGCGGGCGGGAATGACGATCGCGACTCGTTGTTCTAAAGTAGCCATACATGCAACCCTTGTTGCCGAGGATTTACGAAATGGTCAGCGAGGGGAAAGACTTGACCAAATCGTCAAGCGCTTTGATCTGAGTTAGGAAAGGTTCCAGTTTGTCCAATGGCAACGCGCTTGGGCCATCACACTTGGCTTGGTCAGGGTTCGGATGAGCCTCTAGGAAGAGGCCTGCGAGTCCTACACTCATACCTGCGCGCGCCAGGTCGACGACCTGTTCGCGACGACCACCAGAAGCGGCTCCAGATGGATCGCGATTTTGCAAAGCATGAGTTACATCAAAGATGATTGGCAGGTTGTCACAGGTGCGCTTCATTACGCCGAAGCCCAGCATGTCCACTACCAGATTGTCGTAGCCCATGCAGGAACCTCGATCACACAAAATCAACTGGTCATTGCCAGCTTCTTTGAACTTGTGAACGATATTTTGCATTTGCGATGGGCTCAAGAACTGAGGTTTCTTGATGTTTACAGGCTTGCCGGTCTTAGCCAGTGCAACTACCAGGTCAGTTTGACGGGCCAGAAACGCAGGTAGCTGGAGTACGTCGACTACCTCAGCGACTGGTTGTGCTTGATAAATTTCGTGAACGTCGGTAATGATTGGAACACCAAACTCCGCCTTTACTTTCTCGAAGATGCGCAGGCCTTCTTCCAAGCCAGGGCCACGATAAGAGTGGATCGAAGAGCGGTTGGCTTTGTCAAAACTTGCTTTGAAGACGTACGGAATGCCCAGTTTGTCGGTGACTCGTACGTATTCGGCGCATGCTGTAAGGGCAAGATCCGCTGATTCTAGGACGTTTATGCCGCCGAAGAGAACAAAGGGGGAAGAGTTGGAGCAGCCGATTTTATCATTGATCTTGATCATGAATCAGTCCTCAAGAATTTGAGTATGTCAAAATTTTCTAATTGGTTCGGCACGAGCGTGATCGGTATATCTGTTGCCATACCGAAGTCTGAATCGCTCTTTGAATTCATTCTTCATCTGATCTGTGCCAAACAGTTTAAAATAAGCAGAGGCGGTCCTTAGAGAGTGCGGGGCGCTTTCTAAGGCGTTCTCTAGAAGGATTTTCTTTTCATCCTTCGAGTTGCTAAGTTGAGCTCGCCAGTATTGTATGAGAGCATAATAACTTCTATCGGTGGCTGTTTTCAGCGCTAGGCTTTCAAGAGCTTCTTTAATTTGATTTTGTGTAAGGGCGTCTTTGCTCTTGTTCTTTGAAATCCAATATGATTTCCATAGCGTCTTGCATGTTACCAACGATCCCGCAGCGTGCCCGCGCTCAATAACTTTAGGAATCATTGGCCGACCATTCAGTAAGGAATCAAGCAGTCCATTCATGCCTTCCGATAAAAAGATGGCTTCGATTGTTCCGTGGCCTTCGTGGGCAAAAGTGAGAACGGGTATGCTTGTGTCGGTTTTAATGCTGCAAAGTTGATTTAGATCACTTTCGCACTCTTCGCCATAAAAAATATTGAGATTCTTGGAATCTGCAAGTTCGCTCCACAAGTTACGATGTGCCGTGACGGGGCCCTTGTAGTAGTTAGAGCTGAACGAGTATTTGCCAAACAAATCAATCTCTGGGCAAAAGGCAAAAGAATTCTCAATGTCCAGACCTGCAGTTAATGCAATAAGTCCAGATGCCCCCATAGATGAACCGAGTGCGTAAATTTTTGAATCCGGAAAGGTAGATTTAATTAACTGCTTCAGTGCGTCACGAGTGGCACTTAGCGAGTCACCTAGACCCGGAACTCCTTGTAAATACCATGAGTTATTAGGGCAATTTAAAAAAATTGCATTAACATTGACGTCGGCTAATTGCCGCTCAAAACGAAACCTTCCAGGTGTTGTATGAATGGAGCTGAAAACTACTATGGTTTTTTCAGCATCTTTTTTCTGGACTTTATAGTATTCGTTAGTCATGAGGCCTACATCTAATAATTAATGCTGAGAAAACCGATGATGATAGATCGATTTTAGATCCCCTGCAATGTCAATTTATTGGCGCGCCTCCATGCTAGGTGCGGAGCGCCGTCGCTCCGCACCAGCCTGCATGTTACGTATCCAGCGTTACTTCATATTTGCTCTCACCGAAGATAACTTTCAAGATTGGGTGCTTGATGGTTAATAGTCTGCGTTTAAGCATGCGGTTATTTGGCATCAGTAGCTGTGCTTCGGTAAGTGTATCAATAGCCGATTTTTTGTCGTTGGCTAGCACAAATGCTTCGGATGCCGCGCGCAGCAAATTTGGTTTGTTCGGTTTGGCATTAAATGCCAAACGAAACTCGTTCGCGGCTTCGATGAAGTTTTTTGAAGCATAGAGAGTTCGTGCGCTTCGTTCTCTGTCGATAAACTGTTTGTGTATATCTGTACGCGCTTTCTTTTTTACTTCCAGGTCAGCACTTTTCTTTTTGGCTGCAACCAACTCATCTTGAGCCTTCGTGCCTTCAATTAGTGCTTGAGTCCCCTCTTTCCATAGTACTGGTGTAATGCTGAGCTTGTTCTTTGGAGGGACAAAATAGCGAAGTGGCCGGCCAGCAAAGTAGTTTTCGATAGTAATGCCGGAGAAGACCTCGGCGTCTCGAAGCATGGGCGACTCGAGCATGGAGAAAAGGCGCTCGCATGCGTCATCATGCATCCAAAGATGACCGATGTTAATGTTGCCGAAGCATTTTTCAATTGTGCTCAGCAGGTCCTGTGTGTACTTGATTGAGCCTAAATGAATAGATTCATTAAACGCGATCCGAGATCTTTCGTTGCCTTCAAGGAAGCAAGGGGACAGCTGTCCATTTTTATTGACTAGGCGCAAGAATGTGCCTTTGTCGTTCAGGAACAGCGACTCAATCACTAGAGCATAACGAATATATTTTTGGGATCTATCGCTTGTGCTGATTCTATCTCGATAGAAGCCTGAACCACGATGGTCGCCATCAGCGCTTGAAAGCGTTCCGTCGACACCATCATAGGTGCAGAAGTAATAACCGCGTGTATTTGTCAAGCCTCTTGCTTTTGCCAAGCTGGCTTGTAATGAACCGTTGTGGCCGATATCAACCAACCCGAGAGGGGCGCTTCCCTGTGTGAAGCCTACCTGATCAAGGTAGTCGGAGTAGATGAGGCGCTCGTCGGCGGCATTTTCCAAAATTGTATTGATGACGATCTCGGAGGAAAGCCACTTTCCGAGCAGTTCAGGGCTGCGCTGGTTATCAGATGTATTAATTTCTAACTCTAGAGTCTCAATGCCGAGGTGTTTGAGCTTTTCGTCGGTTAACCCAAATCGCAAGGAAAGATATTGCGAAAGATCGCTCTTGTTAGGGTTCTTCGAATATTCAACTACAAGGGCTTCTATCTCGCGGAGCACATCATTTTGCGAAGAAAGTGATGCGACACGAGTTGATCTGCGTGACGCCAGCAGGTATTGAGTTCTGATTTTATTGCCTGGAATGTGATTAAGGAGCTCGTCAGTGACCTTCTTCACAATCTCGCCATCGCGAGCGAGGAAGAACAGAGTCTCTACTCCATCAATTCGCGCTTTTTCAATGATCCATGCGGCAAACGCAAGCATCATGTCGCCTACGACATTGTAGCCCAGATTGAAGGCTTTACCACTTGTGTAGCCTGCGCCAGCTGTAATTGCAGGGAAGGCCGTGGTATTAATTTGAATTAGGCCGCCCTTTATTGATCCATATGGGCCTTTTGAGCGAATGAATTGTGGGGTGCTATTTTTGAATTGATCGTGGTTCGATATAACCCAGCTGGCATTAATGTTCTTGGCGCTGGCGTTAGCGATATCAGCCTTATAGTTGTCCCCGATGTGCAGAAGTTTATCGGTTTCATTTGCAAGCAACTCTTCAAAGAGGCTGCCTGCTTCTTTGGTTTTGTTATAAGAGCTCGAAGCGTAAATTCGGTCGGCAAAAATACCTGCGTCCGCAAGGAATTCTTTGATTTGCTCTTCAGTAAAGTAGGTGTCTGAAGTGATTACTACTCGTTTTCCCTGCGATTGAGCATACTCAAGAGCGATCTTTCCTATTTCGCGGGCTTGGAGAAGGCCTCGCTCTACTTCAATCTCGAAGCTATAAAGGAGTTGTGCTTGTTCTTGAGGGATCTTAAGGATTTTCCCAATGATCTCGTAACGCTCAGTCAGTGGTACTTCAATTTTATTGGAGTGCTTCTTTGCTTCTCTGCGAGCGCTAACAAATTCATCAGCAGGTATTTGAAGCTCTGCCTGGACTTTTTGTGCGGTCAGGTTTATGACATCACCTGGGACCCATGTTTTGCGCTGCAATAGGGTGTCGAAAACATCAAACGAAATTGTCTGGTGTTCGTCAATTAGGCGCTTAAGTTTTTTGAGAGACGGCGGGTTAGCCTGGAGCTTTTCCGAGGTAAATCGAATCGGCTTGGCTTGAGGTTTTTCAGGTCGTTTAACAACCTTGGTCTTTGAAATGTCGACAAAGGATGCATGAACTTTATCAAACACATGAGTATTGTAATAAAGTGCAAGCATGTCTCGATAATTTGAGTTTTTACTTAAGAAATCATACTCTGCCACCGTCTGGTGAGTGGGTATGGTTTCCTGAAGGATAGATTTCCAGAATACAGGCGAATGAAGCTTGCTGTAAATTGAGAAGTAGCCTTGCTCATTTGTATTGTCGAAAATATCGAGTACAGGTCTGAAAAGATAGTTATAAGTTTTTCCGAAGAACTTAGACTCATACATTAATGAGGAGGAAACACCAGTTACATGCTCAATAGAGTCAGTGCACAGGAGCTTGTATCCCGGTTCTGTCGTGATGCTGGTGTTGTCGTGGGACAGCACAAACTCAAGTTGAGCGGCGTCATCACCTTTGATCATTGGGTGTCTGGAGAAGTAAACGTGACTAAATCTCTTAGTGAGTTCAGTGAACTCATCTTTGAAATTAAGGACGTTTAACATTGTGCCATTTCGGCATACTGCTTTATCTGTTAGTGTCTGGCCTACAAAAATAGCAGAGTTTGCTTTCAGCGCGTTGTCTAGGCCGTTTTTATATTTATCCCAACCCATGTAAGATTGGATTTTTAGCTTGTCGGCGTAAAGAGTGTAAACGTCATCCTGCAGATGGTGCCCTTGTAGACCAAGGTTGATCGATTTTACATTAGAGCGGAATGCAAAAAAGTTATCGTCAAGGAAGCGAATCGGGTGCAGCCAAACGTCAATGTAGGCGATTCCAGCCCGGGTCAAGACGGCTCGAGTCTCTTCGGAGAGTTCGTATCCAATTAGAAGAGAGCCTTCAAGCGGCTTTTTAATAAGTTCAAGAGAGCGATCGGAAATATTTTTTTCATCGAAATGGAAGTGAGACTCCGATTCATTCAGCATGATTCCGCTGCGGGCAAAAAATTCTTGCCTGCTGAAAGTTTCTCGGAGATCGCTCAGAAACCTTTCAGTTTCAATGTGAGTCGTTCTGTTTAGCGTCGAGCCTAGAATGGTAGAGAACCAGCGCAAGTGATAGCGCTGGGTCTCTGGGCGGGTCATCAAGAAGTCGCAGCACAGAAATAACTTTTTAAACATTCCCTTTCTCGTTGTAACTATTAAGCAGCTTCGCTGCTTTGACTAAATTTGGTAGTGTACTACCGCCAGTTCGCGAGTCAGCTCGCATCCATGTTGCTGCTAATTAGTTATACGCGCCTGTTGCTTTGCCCAAGAGCATTGTTTGTACGATTGGCGATATAACTTTTTGCCACTCATAAACCGCTGCGTTAGTTACATAGATCGTGTCATCCGGCTTTACAGCAATCTGACGTGCATAGAAAATTGCTGCTGGGTCCCGCATGTTCAATCGCAGTACGGTAGGTTTCCCGCCTGCGGTATTAGCCATACGGAAAATAAATACGCCTTCCGGATTGGCATTTTGCTCGCGAAGTCCACCTACACTACCTAATGCATCCAACAAACTCGTGTTCTGATTAGGTAGATCCTTAAGGCCTGGCTCTCCGACAGCGCCCATCGCAACGAATCGTTGGCGAGCGCGATCCAGTACGACTTCTGAGTTTGGACGGAGAATCATATTGTTGCCGGCAAGTATATCTTCGTAGTTAAACTGCTTCACTTGCTCGCCAGTACGAACTGTCACGTTGACTAAATGTGGTTCCAATACTGGACCGCCAGCCTGGTTTACAGCATCTAAGAGGGTCAGCGGCCCCTGCAAGGTGCTGAACCGTCCCGGCGTTTTTACCGCGCCAGCAACGAGCACAGACCCAGACAAATCGCCGACTAATTCGACGTGAGTCTGTACATCTGTGGTAATGCCTTTCAATTGGCGGCGAATTAGCTGTTCGACCTGGTTCAAGGTCATGCCAGCTACGAACTGGCGGCCGACATAAGGAAGTGACAGCATTCCTTGGGCGTCGATGCGGGTTTTCAGCCTGGTACCGCCGGTAGCAAGTGGGGCGAACAGGGCAGAGCCTTCCGGCGCGGTATCCGCAATGAGTACGTCTAGCACGTCACCCGCCGCAAGCCGCACTTCCGCAGATACTGGCTTAGTGACGGTAGGTAGAACAGGGCGAGGGGCGCCAGACATATAGGGTTTGATTGTTGTGGCGTTTATGTCGACAAGATTATAAGTGTCATTTTTGCTTTCAATTTCACCCTTGTAAGGGCCTGCGCCAGACAATGTGCCGCCACAGCCGGATAGCCCCAAAGCTGCCAGGGCCAATGCCGCAAGTTTCAAATTTAAGCGCTTGGAGACAGGCAGGGATTTAATCACGATGATCCTCAATCGAAGCAAGAATGAAGCGAGTGATGCCGAATACCATCAGCAAACCGAGCAGGATGGTTGCTAGGTTGTACAGCCGCTCTGGGTAAATAGCGAGCTGCGGGGTGTTTGGGCTTACCACGGTAACCAAAGTGCGAATTTTTTTGCTCGCTTCGATGCGAGCATTGTCTAGCGCGGCTACTGCGGTTTTATAGGATTCTTCAGCAATGCCGGCATCAAGAGTCAACTGTTGGTAGCGGGACGCAACTACGTTGAGCTGTGAGCCTTTCGGTGAAGACACCAGCAATCGCTTTTCTTTGGCCAGCTGCTGCGTGATGGCTTCAACTTTTTGTTTCTGCTGACGAACCTGTGGGGCGTCAGCACGAAGCTTGAAGTTCATTTCAGTAAGAGCGGCTTGCTCTTTGGTGTACTGACCTTCGAGTTCGGCAATGATGGTGGCGCGGTTTTGTGCGGTATTTCCACCATCAAGTACTTTGTTCACGTTTTGAAAGTCCAGCAGCTCGATTTTGCGTTTGCCGTAGTTGGCTCGTGCAGTCTCCAGCTCCCCTTGAGCAAATTTCATTTGTTCGCGAGCAATATTGTGACTTACTTCGTTAACGAAATGCTCGCTTGCCTGTAATATCACACGCAGCATTTGCTCCGACAGCTCTGGAGTGAAAGCTTGTACTTCAACGCGTAGAAGACCTGTCGTTTCGTCATAATGAGCCGAAACCATCCGCTGGTAGTATTTGAGCAGACCTTCGCGGGGTTCGTCTTTGTTCAGCCAGAAGAAAATATCACTGCGTTGAGCGGCATACTGTTCAATCCAATTTACCTTTTTTTCAAGCAGCAGCATCATGTCCATCGAAGTGATGTATTCACGCAGGTACAGGGTTTCTTCTCGCGAGGCCGGGTTTGCGCCGGTCAGCAGAGTTGCTAGGCCAGGTACTTGAGAACCTTGGTTGTTGCCATCTTGGCGTACTACCACTTGGGCGGAACTTACAAAACGGTCGACGGCGAATAAGCCGTAGTACACAGAAGCCAGGATCATTGGTAGAGCTACCATAACCAACGCTAGGCGCCAGCCTTTATTATTGCCTGTACTGCTCATAATTGGATGCATCCTTGATGTGAAACGGTGCTGCAACGAAAAAAGGGTTGATCAACTACTATACGCCTTGATGCCTTCAGCGACGTCGTCGTATACCTGGATGCCGCCATCACGTACCAGCAAGACTATGTCACACAGTTTCTCGATCTCTGGCATGGAGTGAGAAACCAGCACCACATTAGCTTTCTGTAGTTTCTGTTTAAATACCTCAGCGCATTTGCGTTTAAACTGTGCATCACCCACCGACATCACTTCATCTATCAAGTAGTAATCGAAGTCAAATGCCATGCTCAGGCCAAAAGCAACGCGCGAACGCATGCCCGACGAATAAGTTTTAATGGGTTCGTCAATCCAATCCCCGATCTCGGCGAACTCTTGGACATAACGGATTTTTTCACGCATAGCTTCGCCAGTGGCACCGTACACGCGGCATATGAACTTGATGTTGTCTCGCCCACTCATGCTGCCTTGGAAACCCCCGGTTAAACCGACGGGCCAAGAGATGCTTCTGTCAGTGGCAATAGTTCCGGAGTCGGGTACATCTGCGCCACCCAGCAGGCGCATCAATGTCGATTTGCCGGCGCCGTTGCGACCGATCAAGCCAATATTCTTGCCGGGCGGAATGGCCAACGACAGGTTGCGAAAGACATACCTCCGGCCATTTGGCGTGAGGTACGACTTGGTAACGTTTCTGAGCTCGAACACGTGTGACCTGTACTTAGCCGTTCTTGGTGGAAATCAGGTGCATCCTACGGGCGCGATAGGCACCTAGCGAAAGGAACAGTAGCACCATGGTAAAGCCGATTACATAGGTCGCGGATATGCCGTCCACCGGTATATAGTTGGACAGCACCTCGGCGCGTATTAGCTCAAGGATGTGCAGGAACGGGTTAAGTAGCAGGACCGGCATCATCGCTTGTGGCAAATAGCTAGCGGGGATTAGTACGCCTGAGATGAAATACAGCGGAAAGAATGCCATGCGAATGACGATCTTCAAGCTAGGTAGCGCGTGGGTGACCAGTGCTAGGAGCATGCCAAGGCCAAACGTGAACAGAAGGCCCAGCAGCAGCGTTGCAGCCCATTGCAGTGGGCTATGTATAGACATGTCGAAACCGAACCAGGAGAACCCGAATACCAAAATGGCATACACCGTAGCGGCGATGCAGGCTTCGACGATAACCCTAGCGACGTAAGTATCTAGAGGCTTAATCTGTTTATAGCCAAACAGTGAGCGGTTTTCGCGTAGGCTGTCCATGAGCCGCAAAGCGGTGTTCCTATACAGCAAGAATGGCGCCATGCCTACGAGAATGAACACCGGGTAGTCGACACCGGAGACCGTGCGCCCACGAAGCATGGAGAACAACAATGAGAAAATCAGCAGGTGGCAGATAGGCTCAAGGAGCAACCATACTGCGCCCATGCGGCGATCACCGAGACGCGAGCGCGCTTCGCGCAGTACGAGGGCGAAGATGACCGATTTCTGAATCTGGAGGGAGGAACGAGGCTTCAAGATCGCGTCCGCAAAGCAGAGCAGCGCACCTAGGCACGCCGGAATTCATCTTCAGGAAAGGCTCGCTCTTAGGCGATTTCAGACGGATCTTCCGGACACTTCCCTGTTCTAAGGGGCGGAAGGTTAAGCGTGATGGGCCATAAGCGTCAAGCAAAGTGCCACAATCGCAGGCGATGGCTCGCAGCCTTTCGTCGAAAAACGGCAGAAATCAACGATAGCTCAATGATGGCACATCGCCTCACTTGAGGCTGCCATGTGTCACCTCGCCAGAATGTGTGGCGTGCAGAATGCTCAGGATGCGAAGGGTTTAAGTCAGATGTATGTCCGCACTTAGGGTAACGTCTTTCCGGCGAGGGGAGATGGGCAATAGCGGTAACTGCTTCTTCTGGATGGCCTCAAAGCAGAGCTGATCGAGGTTACCCAGTCCGTCTGTGAAATAGGCAGGAGACGGCGCCGGTAGCTTCTTAGCTTTCGTCAACAGGCGACTGATTCAGCGCCCGCAACGCGAGCCAAAGTTTGTTCATCCCGACCCCGCCGATTGAAGCTATGACAGGTATTAACCAGCTGACGATTACCGCCGCAGGCGGATTTTTAATTACTAGCGTTGCTTAGATGAAAAAATGAAATCTGACTGCATAGTCAACGTTGCAGGCGTCACTAGACGTCAATAAACGATAGAGCTGCGTGACGTTACTACCAGCTTTTCTGGTTTCTGTGGGGAGTGCAGTAGTGGTGTTGGCGGGAAGTGTGTAAATTTTAGTTCTTGTGTATTGAACTCGTTGCGCTTCGACTTTTTAATGGGGCCTTGATGAAGCACATATACTATATTCTCAAGAAATAAGCGTTTTAATTTAGCGGTGTCTACCTCAGGTCGTCAGTTCTTTTAGGGGCTGCAAGGGGCTTGGTAGATGAGCTTTGCGGGGTCCAGCAGTCGGCTTATTCTTTGGGCTGGGTCAGCACTTGATGGCCCGAAAATCTGGTCCGCGTGTTAGCGCTAAGATGAACTATGTTCATGGTGGCAAGTTTATTATTATTTTTTCATGAAGAGAGAGGTGCCACTACATACCTTCTGGAGTCACGCAGCTATACTCAGCAGGACTTCATTTCAAGGCTTACTCGTCATGTTAAATCGCCGAAAAATGCTAAAGCTCAGCGCCATTGGCTCCGCCTCACTCGCGGCTCCGGCAGCCTATGGCGCGAGTGCAACGTCAACCGCCAGCTCTGAGGGATTGAATAATTTAGATGCCGTGAGTGGTGCGCTGTTACGCCAGCAACTTGAAAGCCCTACAGGAACCGAGCTTGTGGGGCATAGGGCGTCTATTACGGGAGTTAGTAGAACTTTATTTGAGCATCTTTCGGATTATCGGGTATCTGTTAAAGACTTCGGTGCTCTGGGTAATGGTGCCGTTGATGATATTGATGCGATCTTGAAGGCAGTTGACTTTGTGCGTAACAGAGGCTTTGGAGGAAGTATCTGGTATCCCGCCGGCACGTATGTGGTTTCGCGTCCTATTCCGTTAGATTCTTTGGTGCATCATGAAGGGGCTGGCCGAGGAGCATGTAAAGTTGTAGCTGCACCCGGCTCCAATACGGATGTTTTCAAGACACGGGATTTTGATAGCCTTACAGGTGTAGGGAGTATCGCGAATGCCCCTAATGCTTTCAGCGTTAAGGGGCTGACTATTGAGGGTAACTATCTGGACTTTAGTGAGGGGGTGACGTGGAAAAAAAGCAATCGAGTTATTAACTCTGCGGGAAGTGCTATAAAGATTTTTGGAAGTCGATTTGATCTTGATGTAGAAGTGTATAATGTTGCAAAGAATGCTCTATACATAGAGGGCGGTGGTGAGTTTCTGTCTAATCAAGAACATGCTAGTCGAGTAAGAGTTACGGGGCGCATAAGTGGTAAAGAGGGTATTGTGTTCCGAGGTCCTGGTGACATTTATCTCGAATACGTTGTTTTTGGCCTTGCCGGGCTTCTTCCGTATTCACAGCGGCAAACTGCCATGGACAATTTGAGTGACATCTATCCAGGTGTTAGTGTCGATGGGTTGGTTTTGGATAATTCACCTCCGTATACGGGGCACGCCGAGATTGGATTTGTTCATGTGTATGCGAACAGCTATGGGTTCGGCGTGCGAACTAGGGGGGTTAATCGATTCAATGTTGGTCATATTGTTGTTGAGAATAGTTGTGGGGGGTATTATTTTGGTGAAGGGGCCCATGGGGTCATTGGTATACTTGAAAGTCGAGCAAATGGTCGGGCGCCTGACGCCTTTGCAGGCAGCAGGTTTTTAGTCAAGCCCGATATTGTTGTTGATAATGGAAAGATCTGGCAGTTAACAGGTCAGATGCGGGTCTATCGATACCGCCCTAGCCAAGATCTGCACGATTATGCAGTACAGATTTTAGGCGGATGTAATAATTTGACTATTACCTATGCCGCTCAGTTGCAACGCGACTTTGTTCCTCTTGATGCTGGTTTCTTGAAGGTTGCTGGTAGTAATAACGTTATCAGGTTTCAGGCGTTGCGCGTGAAAGGTAACGGAGTGTTTGTTTCGGGGGAGACGAATCAGATCTGTGGTGTGATTGACACGATTTACTCCGGAACCGCTCTAGTTCGTAATGGCGCTAAATCATTTGGAAACATGATTGATATTGTTGCTGCTGGTTTGACTGCTGATAGTGTTGGCTTCCAGTCTGTAGGAGTAGTTGCGAATGAAAAAATTAAACTGGTGATATCTGGTGCGGCGGGGTTTACACCATTTAAGGGAGACCCCATGGTAGCGTTGAATCGAGCGTGTGATTGGGAAATCGCAGCTAGTCAAGGAAATGGTATTAATGGCACGTCTACGGATGACTATATCGATGTGAGTATACCTAACGATTCGGTTTCCGGAAGCGTAGTTGTGCCGCATAATTTCCTTTACGCGCCAGAAGCTGGTCAGGTATCTCTTTCCCTAAGATATCCTGGAACACCTCCAGACCAACTCTTGACAGTAGGTGTAAGAGATGATGGCGAAAATAAGCCTACAGCAACTCAGATAGTAATTTCGTACAGGTGGTCCGCAATTCCAACCTCCGGGAGTGCGAACTGTATTGTTCGCATTCGTTAATGTAGTGGATCACGTTATAGGCGCGTCAGGGGCAGGCTTCGATGCTTAGTGCGGCCGTGTGTCTGAGCAGGCATCGGGTTCTTTTGGAGGCTTGCGGCGGATGGCACCCAGTGTGGCTGTGTTTACATGTAAGTCCGCCCCCCCGAAAGGCCTTGCTCCCGCCAAGCTCTCTCGCCAACGTCTACTTCATTTCTCACCAAGCGAGGTACTGCCCCGCTTGGCCTTGGGCTAGCGCCCTGAGTGGCGCTAGCTCTTCGCAATTCATCAGGGCTTTGGCCGTGGCCAGCAGGTAATCGGCTGCGCCAGAATTTTGTGATCGTCTTCCGTCTCACCTTCGCGCACCAGGTGCTTGCAGTAGCCCAGCACGACGGAGACGTGTTCGTAGGCGTCGTCGGCGGGGATGCAGGATTCAAGGAAGGTTTCGATGCCTGCGGTGAGGATGGGGGATTGGCCATTTTTTTCATGGTAGTAGCTTCTAGTAATTGGACCTGGCACGCGAATCTTTCTCGCGGATCTGGGCGGCAGTCGTACGCGGGGTGAGAAACCGAAGGAGCTACAAAGCCCGGCCAGACCGAAGTCTGCCCGCGTACCACCGCCATGACGTGGTGGGCATGCTGTGAGGCGGAAGGGGATTACATAGCCGATGGGGCGTTTTCGAGCTTGCCCCGAGAAAACGGTAACACTAGTGCCAGTCACTGCGCTGGATTCTTCGCGGGCAAGCCCGTCCCCACAGGGGCCGCGCCACGCTCGTGCGGCGCGTGCTCTGCGTGACCGCGCAGCCTAAAGGGCTGTGCGGTCTGCCAGAGGCTGGCTTCTTGTTTGAGCGGTGCCACCGTCAAATGGGCAAGCGATGCCGTTGAATAATCCTTTGTAGCCAAAGAGCTCAACAATGAGTGAGTCGCTTTGGTTGAAGATTGCTTGTCGTGCCTTGCGACATTGGTCTCGCAAACCATGCTTTATTCAGCAAAATCCACAAAATTATGGCACCCTGCCGGTCCTCGCTAGCCTTCTGGCTCGACTCGTACCGTACCGGGCCACCTTCCCGGCACATCTGCCTGACCGTGAAACGATGAACATCCCTAACATCAAGAAGTTGTTTATGCCTGATATTTCAGCAGACGCAGCCAGCCTTATCCATGCCATAGCCTCCGCCACAGCGGTCATCGCAGCGTTGATCGCGGCCAGTGCAATGATCCTCGCCCACATGACCTCGGACGTGAAAAACCAGCACTCCGAATTGACGATTTCGCGGGCCTCGCAGGAGGTTACCGTGGTCAATGAATCGGATGTGCAGGCGCAGTTGGAAATCCAGCAGCTCCTGGAGCAAAACGAGGCGCTCAAGGCCGAACTCGAACGTGGGAGGGCCGAACTGGAACAGGAGAGGGCCGAACGGCTGAAGCTGGAAGCCAGCCTCAAGCCCCGAACGCTGACGCCTCAGGCGCAGGACGCATTCAAGGCGTTGGCGGGTGAGCTGAAGGCTAAAACGCTGGCACCGGTGGTACTGCTGAATATCCACAAGGATGACAAAGAGGCGGTTCGCTTTGCCAAGGAAATCGCCGTGGCGCTGACCAAGTCGGGTGTGCAGGTGCAGATCAAGCAGCTGCCTTTGCAAAAGCACAATACCGGTACCCAGGTGGTTGTGTATGCCGGGGTGGGGGGTGATGAGCTTGAGCAGGCGTTCAAGGCGGCGGATTTCGCGTCTGATATCAAACGCTCGGGGCAGAGCCCGCGGGTGAAGGTTGATGATGGGGATGCGATTGCGATTTCGGCGTTTATCAGTGTTTATCCTCGAACGGTGATTTGAGGGGGCTGTTGGGGGCTTTGGCAGGGCACCGGCTTTGCAGGCGTTCGCAGGGCAAGCCCTAATGCCAGTCAGTTAGGGCTGCCGGGGCTGCTGCGCAGCCCATCGCCGGCAAGCCAGCTCCCACACCTACCGCATCAAATTTGAGCCATGCGCCATATCTGTGGGAGCCTGGCTTGTCGTGGCTACGAACCGCATCGATGGGCCGCAACGCGGCCCCAAATTGCTTAACGGACCGGCATTAGGATAAGCCCGCTCCCACAGATGCGTGCTTCCTCTGATGTCCATTTTCTTAGAAGGCCACTCCGGTGTAGGGGCGGTCTACCCGCGAAAGGGTGGGGCTGCTGGCCGGTTTCAATCGGGCATGTGGTGTTGTCGGTGCGGGCGTATTCGCGGGTGAACCCGCTCCTACAAAAAAGCTCGGTAGGCGAGGTAGAGCCTCGCCTGGCTTGGGGGCGCGCGGTTTAGTGGCGCTTGTTCTTGGCAATCTCGATGTCGTTCATCAGGGCTTTGGCCATGGCCAGCAGGTAATCGGCTGCACCCAGCATTTTGTGGTCGTCTTCCATGTCGCCTTCGCGCACCAGGTGTTTGCAGTAGCCCAGCAGGACCGAGACGTGTTCGTAGGCGTCGTCGACGGGGACGCCGGGTTGGACGCGGAGCAGGTCCAGGGTGGGGTTGCCGGCTTCGAGGAAGGTTTCGATGCCTGCGGTGAGGATAGGGGATTGGTCGTTGTTTTTCATGGTGTCATTCCAGTGCGTTGTGAGAACCCACCACCTCGATCTTTCTCACGGACAAAGGTGGCAGCCATTGCGCGGGGTGAGAAACCGATGCACTGAAAACCGGCCAAGCCGAAGCTTGCCCGCGAATGGCTGCCATTGAACAGTCGAGCAGCAGTGCTTGTCAGGTTCTCACACCCGGTCACGAATATGGCGACCCGATGACGTTATCCCTGGGGCATTTCCCCGACAATTCAGCTGCTTCTGACTGGTGTGTAGGATAGTTCGCCTGGTTATCTGAGTTGAAGGGGTGGGGGGTAGGTTTCAGGAAAGTCTGACGGGGCGGATGGCGGGCACCGCGTTGCCTTCTTCGCGGGGCAAGCCCTGATGCCAGTCAGTTAAGCGGTATAGGCTGACAGGTGCATGCCTTGAGATGTTGGGTGCCTGTGCGATCGAGCGCCGCCCGCGCGGCGCTTCGCGGGGCAAGCCCTAATGCCGGTCAGTTAAGCAATTTGGGGCCGCGTTGCGGCCCATCGCCGGCAAGC
>NZ_JBJDNB010000057.1:8131-20478 GCF_044900445.1 Pseudomonas sp. NPDC089407 | reverse complement strand
AGGCTGAGATGGCTGTGAGCTTGAACTGCTCTGTGTATTTGCCCATAGGTCCCCCAAGGGTTGGATTTTTTGTCCAACTTCTTGGGGGCAGTCCATACCTGTGGGAGCTGGCTTGCCGGCGATGGGGCGCAAAGCGGCCCCATCACACCGATATCAGGCCAACTCTTCGGCCTGATCCTCACGTACAACCGCCTTCACCTCATCCAGCCGGCTGATGAACTTCCAGTCCGCCTCGTCGATGTAGATGCCATTCGGCCCGCTGCCACCTTCCAGGTCGATCGCCACGCGCGCCGATACCTGCGGCTTCACGCTCGCCAGAATCGGCACAAAGCCCAACTGCAAGCTGGTTTCCAGCAGCGCTGCCTGGTTGCGTTCGTCGATGTCGGCCGCTTCGTCCAGGTAGTACGGCAGGCGAATTCGCCCGGCCAGGTCGCGGTCCATCAGGTGCAGCAACAGGTACATGTTGGTCAGCGCCTTGATGGTCATGGTGGTGCCGTTGGACGCCGCGCCGTCGATGTCGGCGTGGATGATCGGCTGGCCGTTGACCTTGGTAATTTCAAACGCCAGCTCGAACAGGTCCTTCAGGCCCAGCTGGTTGTGGTTGGCCGCCACCAGCCGTGCCAGGTACTCCTTGGCCTCTTCGTTCTTGTTGTCCTGCTCGGCGCTCTGGGTCAGGTCGAACACCGACAGGGTTTCGCCTTCTTCGTACTGACCGGCGCTGTGGATGATCTGGTCAATGTGCTTGAGCGCTTCCTTGTTCGGCGCCAGCACCACGCGGAAGCTTTCCAGGTTGGACACCTGGCGCTTGTTGATCTCGCGGTTGAACAGCGCCAGCTGGTGCTCGAGGCTGTCGTAGTCGCTGCGGATATTGCGCAGGGTACGGGCAATGTCGGTGACTGCCGCGCGGCGGGCCTTGGCCAGGGTCAGGGCTTCGTCGGTGCGGTGCGCATAGGCGTTCACCAGCAGCTGCAGGCGTCGCTCCATATCGTCTTCGCTGTCGAACTTGGCCACGCCTTTCAGGCGCACCTGGGCATACAATGCCTCGATCTGGTTGTCGACGCGCTGCAGGCCCTGCCAGCTGTCCTGATAGTCGTTGAGCAGCGGCAGCAGGTTGTCCATCGAGTCGTCGATGGCTTCCATGAACGGCGTGCCGTAGGGCAGGTCGGCCGGCAGCAGCTGGCGACGGCGCAGGGCGTCTTCCAGGGTGCGCTGCTTGGACTCGAGATCACCGATCTGGCGGCCGACCAGCTGCAGCTTGGCCGACAGCTGCTGGACGCGCTCGGTGAAGGCGTCGCTGGAGCGCTTGAGCTCGTCCTGAGCGGCTTCCAGCTGCGACAGCTGCTCGAGTTTTTCTGGCTCTTCGGCGGTGAGGGTTTCGCTGCGACGGAAGTCTTCCAGCGCCTTCTGCGCATCCAGCACTTCTTGGTACAGGGTTTCGGTCTGCGCCTTGGAGGCAGAGCGGTCGGCGGCTACGGCCTGCTGGGTCTTGAGCTGTTTCAGCTCTTTTTCAAGGCGCTCCTTCTGGTCGCGCAGGGCGGCGCGGTCAGCCAGGGCCTGCAGGGCCGGCGGGTCGATGTTGGTCAGGTCGATGGCCAGGCCCGGGGCTTCGAAGCGCTCGCCCTTGAAGCCGTCGAGCACCGCTTCCAGCGATTTTACCCACAGGTCGCTGTCATCCAGCTCGATACCGCGGTCGCCCAGCGGCAGGCTGAACAGCGCGCCGTTGAACAGGCGCATCAGGCGGTCTACGTCCTGCTGCGAGAACTCTTCGCGCAAGCGCGCATAGCTGTTGTTGTCGGCGTGGTCGAGCTGTTGCTTGACCTGCTTCAGGCGTTTTTCCAGGTCGCGCACGCGCTCGTCGAGGTCTTCGGCGCTGAACTGCCGCGACTGGGCCAGGGCGCCGGCCAGTTCGTCGTGGGCGTCCTTGGCGGCCAGCAGCTGCTGCTCCAGGACCTTGACGTCATCGACCAGGGCAAAGCGGTGCTTGAGCACCGACAGCTCGCCCAACCAGCGCTGGATACCGGTGATTTCCCGCTCCAGGCGCATCAGCTCCTGGGTGCCGCCGCGCTGGTCGTTCTGCAGGCGGTCTTGCTCGCCACGGTAGTGCTCGGACTGGATCACCAGCTCTTCCTTGCGCGCCATGGCGTATTCCTGCCAAGTGCCCAGCAGGGTGTCGAGCACCGGCGAAATGCGGTGCAGCTTGCCGCGCAGGATGTCGCGCTGGGCCACACCACCGGCCAGGGCCTCGACCAGCGGGCCGGCAGCGACCAAGGCGTTGTAGTCCTGCTCCATGCGGCGCACGTCGCGGAAGGCTTCCTCGCACGCGGCAATGTAGTCGACGCTGCCCGAACGCAGGCTGTGCTCGAAGGCGTCGAGGAACAGCTGCTTGAGCTTGGCGGCGGTGATTTCGCGCATGTGCAGCAGGTTGATGAACAGCGCGCGGAAGGTTTTCAGGCTTTGCTCGCTGGTGGAGCGCAGTGGGATCATGGTCAGGTCCAGCGGCACCGAAGTGTGGCCGCCAACCAGCAACCGGCGCAGTTCGTCCGGCTTCAGCTCGTAGGCCTTGATGCCAAGGCGTTCAAGGTTGGTGAACAGCTCTTTCTGGCGCAGGCAGGTGTCGTTCTTCTGGTAGTGGGCCAGGTCCAGCTCGCCTTTGTAGGCGAAGAACTGGTGGCCGAAACCGCCGCCCGGGCCACGACCGACCACACCGATGACGTGCGGGCCGTGGGGCAGGCTCAGTTCGCAGAGAATGTACGAGGTGTCGCTGGCAAAGTAGAAGCGGCGCGATTGCTCGAGGCTGTACTTGCCGAAGCTCATGTCCGACATGCGCGCCAGGATCGGGAACTGCAGGGCGTTGATCGACGCCGATTTACCCAGGTTGTTGGCGCCGTACACCGACAGCGGGTGCTCCAGGGGGAACAGGCCGAGGCTGTAGCCGGCGGTGTTGAGCAGTGCAAAGCGGCGGATACCGTAGCGTTCCTGGCTCATGCGTCAATCTCCTGTTGCTCTTCGCGGATGGCCCGGGCCAGGGCGTCCTCTTCGCTTTCCTCGCCGTCGAAGGGCGTGAGGTCGAGCGGGTCGTCGGTGCGGTTGAGTTCTTCGGGGCTTTCTTCCTCGACCAGTACCGGGGTTGGCAGCGGCAGTTCGCTGTGCAGGGTGGCGGCGAGGTCGCGGTCCTGCTGCACCGACAGGCACACATCGAGGAAGCGGTGCATCGGCGGCAGGAAGCGGTAGATGCCGCCTTCTTCATGGGCGAAGCCGAGCTGGGTCATGCGGCGCAGGATTTTTTCCTCCAGCTCTTCCACAGTCTGCACTTCGGCCTGCAGGAACAGGTCGCGGTACTTGTCGAGCAGTGATGGCAGCTCATCGCGGCCGATGCTGCCGCCGTCGAGCACGGCCATCGGGTCGCGGCCCTGGTCGGCCAGGTGCTCGACCAAAATGAAGGTGAACAGCGACAGGCGCTGCGCGGTCTTGTTGACCTGCGCGGCGGTCATTTCCGGGACGAAGTAGTAGAAACCACGGGTATCGCAGACCAGTTCGAAGCCCAAGGCCTTGAACAGGGTGCGGTACTGGTCCTGGAAGTTTGACAGCTGGGCGTACAGCTCGGGGTCGCGGCGGCTGACGTGAAAGCCTTTGAACAGCTCGCGGAAGATCGGTGCGAGCTGGGACAGTTCGGAGAGATCAAGATGCATTGGCTGGGCTCGCATTGGATTCGGTAGGCGTGCTGGCGGCGGCTTCGCGGCTGGAAGTCAGGCCGAACGAGCGCAGGCTGACCAGGTGTTCCTGGGTGGTGTACTCGCGGCGCTCGAGGCGTTCGCGCTTGAAGCGCTTTTCCCGCGACAGGCGCGAGAACCAGTACAGCAGCTCGTCGGTGGCGCCTTCGGGTTCCTGCTCCAGCAGCCAGACCATCAGGTCGGGCAGCGGCAGCGCCTGTTCGCAGCGCTCGAGCATTTCCTTGACGGTACGCGGTGCGCGCGGCGCCTCACCACCTTGCGGTTTGTGCGCCTTGGGGAAGCGCGCCGGCTTGGGCTCGAAGCGGGCCAGGGCGTACACGTAGGCCTCGACCTGGCTGGCACTGCCGAGGAAGGTGCTTTGCGGGCGGGTGAACATCGGCATGGCCGCCTGCGGCACGGCATCGATACCCTTGCGCCGGATCACCGACAGGGCCAGCGCGGCGCCACGGGTCACGGCGTTGTGCCGGCGCGCTTCTTCGCGCAGCGGCAGCAGCAGTTCGCGGGCGTGGCGCAGGGTCAGCTGGGCGCTGGTCTGCATTTCCAGGATGCGCGCATGGGTACGCAGCAGCATGTCGTCATCGACCAGGTGGCCCAGGCGCGCCTGCTCGCCGAGCAGCTTCAGCAATACCGTCTCGACCTTGCGCACGCCTTGTTCGAAGGCGCCGTCGGCGTTGACCAGCTGGATCATCGGCTCGACGTATTCGTCCCAGGTTGCCAGTACTTCGGCGTAACGCTGGCGCAGCGGGATCTGGCGGTTGCTGGTCTTGGCCCGTTCGGCCACGGCCACCAGCGCCTGCTCATCGTTGTCGAGCTTTTTCAGCACATCACGCACGCGCATGTCGAGCAAACGCAGCTGGCGTGCCAGGTCGTCACTGTCACGGTTGTCGAAGGCGTCCTGGATGTGCCCGGCAAGGCGTTCCAGGTGGCGCAGGTAGGCTTCGATCTCCAGGCACAGGCCCAGCCGGTGTTCGCGGCGAAGGTAGGCGAGGAAGTCGTGGATCTGCGCGTTGAGCTCGAAACGGTTCGGGCTCTTGGCCACCGGGACCAGGATATCCAGGCGGATCCACACGTCGAGCAGCTGGGTAATGTCCTGCGGGGTGCTTTCGACCTGCTGGCGGGCCACGTGCTGGCGCAGTTCGACCAGGCTCAGGGTGCCTTGGTCGAAGCGCTCGCACAGCGGCTCGATCAGGGCCCAGTGTTCGGCTAGGGCGCGCAGGACGCGCTTGGGTTCGATCATTGGCTTCGACTCGTTGCCAAGAAAAAGGGGGCGATTGTACTGCATCCGGGGGGGAGGTTTTCACCCCTTGGTCTGTAATGGGGGATAACCCTGATTTTTATAAGGGTCAGGTGTAGGGCTGGGTGTAAGGCTGGGTGTAGGCCCTGGCATTTGTGTTGGTGCTGAGATCGAGCGCCGCCCGCGCGGCGCTTCGCGGGGCAAGCCCGCTCCCACATCTGTTTCGGGCCAGTTATTCCTGCTTCCTCCGCACTCGCACCCTGGGTGCATGACAGGAGATTGATGAAGAGCAGCGGCGCCCCCTTGAATATCGAATGGAACAGACAAGGCGGGTAGAGAAGACCTCACAGGAGAGACTGGCCCGAAACAGATGTGGGAGCGGGCTTGCCCCGCGATGCGCCGCGCGGGCGGCGCTCGGTCTGACAGGCGCTGCAAAAACCAAGGCATACACGTTAGAATGCCCAATTGCCTCCACCCCTCGGAACCCCGCACCTTGCTCACCGAACCCCGTCGCCGCGCCTTCCTTTCCGCCATGCAAGTGGTGCACTGGCTGCCGCGCGCCGAACTGCCGTTCGCCGCACCGTCTCGGCCCGAGCTGTTGCTACCCGTGGCGCCTGTCGAGGACATCGACTTCGACGTCCGCCCGGCACCCGCAGCCAACGATGCGCCGGCTACCCCCCAGGCGCGCTCTGGCGAGCGGCCGAAAATCGAAATCCCGCGCCCGGGCAATGTGCCCAAACCCGTCGCCAAGCCCGTGGAAGCCGAGGAGCAACCAGCGCCACCGCGTCCGGCCCCGGTTCCGCCACCGCGCTTCGCGTTGCAGTTGTTGCGTGCCGGCAGTTGCTTGCTGCTGGTGGAGCTGGCTACCGGCCAGCCGTTCCAGAGCCGCGATCCGTCGTACCTGCTGCTAAAGGACATGCTGCGCGCCGCCGGCCTGCCCGACGCCCCGCAGATCATCGGCGAGCCGGTGCGCTGGCCGCTGCTGGTACGCGGCAACATGGATCAGGGCCCGGAGGCCGCGCGTGATTTCGTCCTGGGCTTTGTCCAGGCCCGCCTGGAAGACGCCCCGTGCAGCTGCCTGTGGCTGGTGGGCCTGCCGGCGGCACGCTTCGCCGCCAATGCCGATGCAGAAGCCTATTACCAAACCCTGAAGCTCGACGGCCTGGGCGACGCCTGGGTGCTGCCGGGTCTTGAACTGTTGATGGACGAGCCGCAACGCAAGGCGGACGTCTGGAAAGCCATGCGCCAGCTAATGGCGCGCTGGAAGCGCGTTGAATGAGTGATTCGATCAGTTTCCGCCCGATGACCGAGGCGGATCTGGATGCCGTACTTAAGATTGAATATGCCGCGTTCAGTCATCCCTGGACCCGCGGAATCTTTCAGGATGCGCTGAAATCGTACGAAGTCTGGCTGATGTTCGACGGCCAGCAGCAAGTGGGCCATGGGGTGATCAACGTGATCATCGACGAAGCGCACCTGCTCAACATTACCGTCAAGCCGGAAAACCAGGGCTGCGGCCTGGGCCTGCGCCTGCTTGAGCACCTGATGGCCCGGGCCTACCAGCTCAATGGCCGCGAATGTTTCCTGGAAGTGCGCGCCAGCAACCAGTCGGCCTACCGTTTGTACGAGCGCTACGGTTTCAACGAAATCGGCCGCCGCCGTGACTACTACCCGGTCGCGGGTGGGCGTGAAGATGCGCTGGTGATGGCCTGCACCCTGCTTGAAGATTGAGAATGCGGGGCTGATTCATGAGCTGTATTTCGCCTTCACCAGTACGCTGACACTAGTGCTGGGAGCCACTTGTATTTCGCGCCAGCTATCAAGTGATAGAGCACGTTGTTGCCATTCACAAAGCAGACGGTACGCAAGGATTTCTTTCCTGAAAACGAAAAAACCGGCACTACGCTAATGCCTGTCAGTCAAGAAATTTGGGCCGCATGGCGGCCCATCGCCGGCAAGCCAGGCTCCCACAGATAAGACGCATGGCTTGAAATTGATGCGGTCGGGTGGGAGCTGGCTTGCCGGCGATGGGCTGCGCAGCAGCCCCAGTATCCTTAACTGACTGGCAGAAGGCACCAGGCCGGTTTTTTCACCTCAACAGCCGACGAACTTAATCATCGCGTACGAGGTTGAGTAGTGATTGGGATCATGCCACGTTGGCTGAGTCAGTCAATGAGGGGCAGGATCCGGCGAACGGGACCATGATGGCTGACATTGGCCGGTTATGGGGGATCAATGCCGCGCAATTGTATTTCGCTGCGTTGCGCAGGAAATGGCCTGAAACATCAGTGTCGATCACATTGGCAGGAGCGCCGATATGAGTACTACAACGTACTGGATGCTGTTACTGAGTATTATGTGGGGTAGCTGGGCCCACGCCGACGAACGCGACATCTGGATGTTCGCCCAGTGGGCCGGCGACCATCAAACCCGGCCCTTCCGTGAAATGCTGGTGGATGCGCGCCTTTATGGCGTTGTGCCCATTCACCAGCTGCTGCGCTCGGCCTCGGACTGGAAGCTGTGCCACGCGTCGCCGTTTGCCGTGCCGCCGGCCAGCAACTGGCCTGCCGTACGTTCGACCCTCTCATTGCTCAAGGCCCTCGACGAGCAAGGCGTCCTGCGCCAGTTCGAGGTGGTTTCCGCGTACCGTGAGCCGCGCCTGAACACGTGCGCCGGCGGTGCGACCAACAGCGCCCACACGCGCGCTTTTGCCGTGGATATGCTGCTGCCGGCGTGGGCCGACCCCAACCCTTTGTGCCGCTTCTGGCAGCAGCATGGCCAAGCCTGGAACATGGGGCTCGGACGCTATCCGTCAGGTCGCATCCATGTGGATACCGCCGGCTATCGCACTTGGGGCGGCGATGGCAGCCCCGGGTCGTCGTTCTGCATCAAACCCAAGTGAGCCAGGCAATCTTCGCATTCGGCCGTCACCCACGCGGTGAAGCGCTGGCGCTTGCCGCTGTCGGCCAGGGGCTGCGGGCTAAGCAGGTGGTAGGCCGAGCCGTCGCGGACGAAGCCGAATGGCGCCTGCAACTGTCCGCTGTCGAGCTCGTCGCACACCATCAGGGCTGAGGCCACGGCCACGCCCAAACCGGCGCAAGCGGCCTGGATCGACAGGTAGAAATGCTCGTAGTCACTACGTTCGCTGTGCCGCGCTTGCTGGCCGCTCAGGCGTAACCAGATGGGCCAGGCAGCGGGGCGGGTGGCGCTGTGCAGCAGGCGTTGGCCGTCGAGTGGGGTAGGGGAGGCAGGGTGGCACACCGGGCCGATCCATTCATCACAGATCTTTTGATTGAACAGCTGCTTGTCCCAGTGGAAGTCGTCGCGGCGGATAGCCAGGTCGACACCACTGCGGGCGAAGTCCAGCGGCCCGCCAGCAGCCACCAGATGCAGATGCAGGTCGGGGTGGGTGGCATGGAAGCGCGGCAGGCGCGGTATCAGCCAGCGCATGGCGATGGTCGGCTCGCAAGACAGCACCAGCACATTGTCGCGGGCCTGGTGCTGCAAGCGCTGCACGGCGCCTTCGAGCTGTTCGAAGATTGCCTGGGTGGTGTCTTGCAGGGCGCGGCCGGCCGGGGTCAGGAAGATGGCCCGGTTGCGGCGCTCGAACAGTTCAACGCCAAGGCTTTCTTCAAGCAGGCGCACCTGGCGGCTGACCGCGCCGTGGGTGACGTGCAGGTGTTCGGCGGCGCGCACGAAGCTTTCGGTTTGGGCGGCGATGTCGAAGTAGCGGAAGGCGTTGAGCGGGGGCAGTTTCATGGCATTCCTGTGTTGCCTGTGCTGGCCTCTTCGCGGATGAACCCGCTCCCACAGGTACGGCGCTGGTCCAGAGAACTGCGCTGTACTTGTAGGAGCGGGTTTACCCGCGAAGAGGCCGGCACAGGCTGTGTATATCTGTGAGAAAAACTAGCAGATTTACCTCACGATAAATCGATTTTTACCTCTCCATAAGCGCTCGATAATCACCGCACATGTGCATTTCCATCGCCTATCGAGAGCCGCCCGCATGACCGAACTGATCGCCGTCGCCCTGTTCACCCTTCTCGCTGTCATCAGCCCCGGCGCCGACTTTGCCATGGTCACCCGCAGCAGTTATGCACAGGGCCGCCAGGCCGGGCTTGCCGCCGCTGTGGGCATCGCCCTGGGGGTGCAGGTGCACGTGCTGTACACGGTGCTGGGCATCGCCGTGATCATCCGCCAGAGCCCGGCGCTGTTCCTGGTCATGAAAGTGTTGGGCGCCGGTTACCTGCTCTACCTGGGCTACAAGTCACTGACCAACACCGAGCGGATCAGCCTCGAGGGCGATACCCAATCGGCAGCCAGCGTGTTGCAAGCCCTGCGCATTGGCTTTCTGACCAACGCCCTCAACCCCAAGGCCATGCTGTTCGTCATCAGTGCCTACAGCCAGGTGGTACAACCCGGTAGCCCGCTGAAACTGGCTTTTGCCTATGGCGCCTTCATGTCCGTTGCCCACTGGCTGTGGTTCAGCCTGGTTGCAGTGTTTTTTTCCAGCCCGGTTTTGCGCAAGGCGATGATTGACCAGCAAGTACTGGTGGATCGGGTCATTGGCTTGGCATTAATCGGGCTTGGCCTGGCAGTGGCAGTGAGCGGGGGCGTTGACGCTTCAACAGCATCGCTTCCACAGACACCGTGAAGTGCCAGTTTCTAGCGGGTAACTTTTTCGCAGGCAAAGAAAAAGGGCTTACCTTGCGGTAAGCCCTTCGTCTTGTTTGGTGGCTACACAGGGACTTGAACCCCGGACCCCAGCATTATGAATGCTATGCTCTAACCAACTGAGCTATGTAGCCGATGGCGCGCATTATTCTCTTGAACGCCCCCCCTGTCAACACTCATTTCAAAAAAAATTTGCACGCTTTCAAAAACTTAGCGGCCAGGCCCGGTTTTAGCGGACTACAAGCCAGTGCCCGAGCACGCTCTGCAGCTTTAGATGCTGGGCGGCGGCCAAAGATTGCAGGCTTGCATCGGGCCGGTCGAGGTTGAAGTCGCCGCTCACCCGTCGATGGGCCACGTGTTCATCCATCAGCCACAAGCGCTGACCTTGGTAGCCGGCAAGGCGCTCCAGCACCTGGCCCAATGGCATGTCGGTGGCCTTGAGGTGCCCGTTGCGCCAGCTGTTGGCGGTTTTAAGGTCTGCCTTCTGCACCGGGTCGATACGCGTCTCATCGAAGGTTACCCGTTCACCGGCCGAGACCATGCGCTGCTCCCCTCCCTGAATGACCATGGCGTTGCCGCTGATGACCACCAGTTCGTCATGGCTGGGGTGGCGAGCGACCTGCAAGCGGGTGCCGAACACCTGGATACGTGCGTTGCCCACTTTCACTTCCATGGCTCGCCCATCAAGCATCACTTCCAGGTACACCTGGCCCTGCACCAGATGCAGCAGGCGCGTGCGGCTGCGCAGGTCAACGTTCATCGCGCTGGCGCTGTCCAGGGTCAAGGTGGTGCCGTCTGCCAGGCGTATGCTGCGGCGCTCGCCGACGTCGGTGTGCAACTCGCTGGCCAGGCGCTGCATCAGCGGCCAGTACAGATAGGCTGCCGCGCCCAGCCCCAGCAGGAACAGGAGCGCCAACCATCTGCCCAGGTAACTGCGCCGCACGGTTACTTGCCGTGGGCAAGGGCGGGCGGGTGCTGGTTGCAGCTGTTGCCAGAAGGTTTCCAGTTCGGCGTAGGCGTGGGCGTTTTCGGCTTGCTGGCACCATGCCGCGAATGCCTGGCGCTGGGTTTCGTCACAACCGGGCTGACGCAACAGCGAAAACCACTCCAGCGCTTCCTGCTGTGGGTCGGGCTGCAGCTGCTTGGCGGGCATCGGGCTCATGGGTTCGGTCTGCTCACGATAGGGGCCTGTTCGCCCAACGATGACAGGAATAAGGAGCAGAGGATGCTAATTATATTGAGAACCATTTTCAAGTACGTTGCGACAGAGGGATAAAAAAGGTAGCTATGTATCTATTTGTTTCTCGATAATCGGATCCTAAACCTGAGGACGGAGATTTAGGCAAATGGCCACTAGTAGTGCCTCCACCGCATCCACCCCGGCAGCGGCAAGCCAAACCACGCCGCTGGTGATGCGCATCATCGGCTTCTGCGCCCTGGCGCATTTGATCAACGACCTGATCCAGTCGGTACTGCCGGCGATCTACCCGATGCTCAAGGCCAACTACGACCTGAGCTTCGCCCAGATCGGCATGATCACCTTGACGTTCCAGATCACTGCCTCGCTGTTGCAGCCCTGGGTCGGCTTCTTTACCGACCGTCGGCCTGCGCCGAACCTGCTGCCGCTGGGCACCCTGTGCACATTGGTGGGTATCGTGATGCTGGCCTTTGTTGGCAGCTTCCCGATGATCTTGCTGGCGTCGGCGCTGGTGGGCATCGGCTCGTCCACCTTCCACCCGGAGACCTCGCGTATCGCGCGGCTGGCTTCGGGCGGGCGCTTTGGTTTGGCCCAGTCCACCTTCCAGGTCGGCGGTAACACCGGTTCCGCCCTGGGCCCGCTGCTGGCGGCTGCGATCGTCATTCCGTTCGGCCAGACCCACGTAGCCTGGTTCGGCCTGGCCGCGCTGTTCTTCCTCGGCGTCACCCTGATGCTGCGTAGCTGGTACAAGGAGCACCTCAACCAGGCCAAGGCGCGCAAGGCGGTGCAGGCCACCCATGGTATTTCGCGCAACCGGGTGATTGCGGCGCTGATCGTGCTGGGCCTGTTGGTGTTCTCCAAGTACTTCTACATGGCCAGCTTCACCAGTTACTTCACCTTCTACCTGATCGAGAAGTTCGGTGTATCGGTGGCCAGCTCACAGTTGCACCTGTTCCTGTTCCTCGGTGCGGTGGCGGCCGGTACCTTCTTCGGCGGGCCGATCGGTGACCGCATCGGGCGCAAGGCAGTCATCTGGTTCTCGATCCTGGGCGTGACGCCGTTCACCCTCGCGCTGCCGTATGCCGACCTGTTCTGGACCACGGTATTGAGCGTGGTGATCGGCTTTATCCTGGCTTCGGCGTTTTCCGCGATTGTGGTGTATGCGCAGGAACTGGTGCCGGGTAGTGTGGGCATGATTGCCGGGATCTTCTTCGGCCTGATGTTCGGCTTTGGCGGCATTGGTGCTGCGCTGCTGGGCTATGTGGCGGACCTGCGTGGCATTGAATACGTTTATGGCGTGTGCTCGTTCCTGCCGCTGTTCGGGTTGTTGGCGGTGTTCTTGCCGAATACCGGTAAGCGCTGAGAATACCGGGCTGCTTCGCAGCCCATCGCCGGCAAGCCAGCTCCCACACCGACCGCATTGACCTCAAGCCATGTGCCATACCTGTGGGAGCCTGGCTTGCCAGCAATGGGGCCTGAACAGGCAACAGAAGACAGTTGCACCCACCTC
>NZ_JBJDNB010000057.1:0-8034 GCF_044900445.1 Pseudomonas sp. NPDC089407 | reverse complement strand
GCATACCTGTGGGAGCCTGGCTTGCCAGCAATGGGGCCTGAACAGGCAACAGAAGACAGTTGCACCCACCTCGCCCGCGTTGACCTCAAGCCATGTGCATACCTGTGGGAGCCTGGCTTGCCAGCAATGGGGCCTGAACAGGCAACAGAAGACAGTTGCACCCACCTCGCCCGCGTTGACCTCAAGCCAAGTGCCATACCTGTGGGAGCCTGGCTTGCCAGCAATGGGGCCTGAACAGGCAACAGAAGACAGTTGCACCCACCTCGCCCGCGTTGACCTTAAGCCATGCGCGGTCCCTGTGGGAGCTGGCTTGCCGGCGATGGGTCGCAAAGCGGCCCCGGCAATTGACGACCTGATCACCGTTGGCCTAGAGTGCCGCCTCTTTTTCAACCCTCCACAAAGTAGCCAACGCAATGCGCCGTACCCAGTCCTTGCCCAACGCCCGCCAGCCTGCCCTCCAGGCCCTGCGTCACGCGTGGCCGAGCGACACGGTACTCAAGCGCCGCCGCAGCGTGCTGTTTGCCTTCACCTTCTCGCCACACCTCGCTTGAACTGATCTGCGCTTTTGCGTCGCGCGCCACCCCGGCGTGCGCGCCTGTGTCTGCACGTCTTTTCGGTTTGCAAGGAGTGGTACATGAACATGCGTTTGCTGGCGGGCCTGTTGTTCGCCGTTTCAGTCGTGGGTTTCAGCCTGGGGGCCAGCCTGCCGCTGGTGTCGTTGCGCCTGCACGAGGCCGGAGCGAGTACCCTGGAAATCGGCATCATTTCCGCCATTCCTGCCGCGGGCATGATGCTCTCGGCGTTTCTGGTCGACACCTGCTGCCGCCACCTCACCCGGCGTACCCTCTATCTGCTGTGTTTCAGCCTGTGCACGCTCAGCATTGCCTTGCTGGAGCCTGCGTTCGGCTCGCCGTGGCTGCTGGCGCTGCTGCGCCTGGGCTTGGGGCTTGGCATGGGCATCGCCATCATCCTGGGTGAGTCGTGGGTCAACGAACTGTGCCCCGAGCACAACCGCGGCAAGATCATGGCCCTGTATGCCACCAGCTTCACCGGCTTCCAGGTGCTCGGCCCGGCCATGCTGGCACTGCTGGGCGCCGACAGCCCGTGGATCACCGGTGTCGTGACGTTCTGTTATGGGCTGGCCTTGCTGTGTATCGTGCTGACCGTGCCCAATGACCATGTCGAACATGAAGACGGCGAAAAGAGCTTTGGTCTTGCCGGTTTCTTCCGCGTAGCGCCGGCGTTGTGCATGGCGGTGCTGTTCTTCTCGTTCTTCGATGCCGTGGTGCTGTCGCTGTTGCCGGTGTACGCCAGCAGCCATGGTTTTGCCGTGGGTATGGCGGCATTGATGGTAACGGTGGTGTTTGCCGGCGACATGCTGTTCCAGTTGCCACTGGGCTGGCTCGCCGACCGGGTCGAGCGTACCGGGCTGCACCTGGTGTGCGGGTTGGTGGCGATGGCGATCGGCATCGGCCTGCCGTGGCTGCTGAACATAACCTGGCTGTTGTGGCCGTTGCTGGTGGTGCTGGGCGCGGTGGCGGGGGGGATCTATACGTTGGCGCTGGTGCTGATCGGCCAGCGCTTCAAGGGCCAGGACCTGGTGACCGCCAATGCCAGCGTGGGCTTGCTGTGGGGCGTGGGTAGCCTGATCGGGCCGCTGGTCAGTGGCGCGGCGATGGGTGTGGCGCCGCATGGCTTGCCGATGGCGCTGGCGCTGATGGCCGGGTTGTTCGTGAGCTTTGCCCGCCAGTCGTTTCGCGCTGCGGGGCGCTTGCGAGCAGTGGCGGACTGATACTTCCAGACCAGCACGATCCTTTGTAGGAGCGGCCTTGCGTCGCGAAAGGGGCGCGCAGCGGCTCCACGATATCAGCTTCGCTGCAAATATAGCCGGGGCCGCTTTGCGGCCCATCGCGACACAAGGCCGCTCCTACAGGGGCCTTGTCGTCTTCAGGCTGCGCTGATACTTACCCAGTACCGCGTACGGTACTCAACCCGCACCGGCAGGCTATGGCTGAGCAGGTGCAGGATTGCGCCGGTATCGACCAGTTGGTATGTGCCAGACACCTTCAGGTTTGCCACCTCGGGCGCACAGCGCAGCAGGCCGGGGCGATAGCGGGCCAACTCGGCGATAAATTCGCCCAGCGGCATCTGCCGCACGCTGAGTACGCCGTCAGTCCAGCCCCAGGGGTCGCTGTGCAGTGTCACGGCCTGGAAGCTGCCGTTGGCCGACACCTGCAAGGTCTCACCTGGCAGCACCTGCCGTGCTGCGATCGATGCAGGGAACAGCGTGACCTCACCACGGCGCACCGCCAGCAGCAAGCCTTGGCTGTTTTCTCGCAGCAGCAGTTGGCCGTCGCCAGTAGCCAGTGGGCCGAAGCGCGTATCGATACGGAACGGGCGGTTGTCGTCTGGGTTGCTGTCCAGGCTCACCTCGCCGCGTACCAACGCCAGGCGGCGCTGATCGCTGCTGTACTGCAAATCGATGGCGCTGGCTGTGTTTAGCTGGATACGGCTGCCATCGCTACCTTGCAGCCGGCGACGTTCGCCGACAGCGGTGCTACTGTCGGCCAGTAGCTCAGGCAAGCCCAGCGGTTCACGCGCGGTGAAACCCAGGCTGCCGCCCACGGCCAGCACTGCCAACAGCTTGAGGTGGCTGCGCCGGCTGACGCGTTGTTGCTGGCTGCTGTCCAGGGTGCGCCGGCTCAGGTCCTTGGGCAGCCCGGCCAGTTCGTCGCTGAGCAGGCTGACCCGCTGCCAGGCTATGGGGTTATGCGGGTGGCTGCCCAGCCACTGTTGGAACTGCTGCTCGGTCTGCGGGCATGGCCTGTCGAAGCGCAGCTTCACCAGCCAGTCGATGGCCTGGTCGACCTGCGCCTGCGCAGGCGTGCCATCAGGCGTCGGCATAACGCAACCGGTAGCAGACGCCCAGCGCGGTAGCCAGGTCGCGCTCGATGGTCGCTCGCGATACATGCAGCTGCTGGGCGATCTGCACGATGCTCAAACCGTCGAGCTGGGCCAGCAGGAATGCCTGGCGGGCACGAGGTTTCAACTGGTGCAAGGCACGGTCCAGGCGCTCCAGGGCGTCGAGTATGACCAGCCGATGTTCCTCGCTGGGTACTTCGCCTTCGGGCAGGTGGGCCAGGCTCTGCTGGTAGGCCTTCTCCAGCGCGCGGCGGCGAAACTGGTCGATCATCAAGCCACGGGCGATGCTGCTGAGGTAGGCGCGCGGCTCTTTCAGCGGCGACACCTGGCGGGCGCGCAATACGCGTACGAAGGTATCCTGGGCCAGGTCTGCAGCCTGTTCGCTGCAACCCACCCGGTTACGCAGCCAGCCGCGCAGCCAGGCATGGTGGGACTGGTAGAGCAGAGCGACCTCGGCCGGTTTGAGCGTGTCGTTGATCTGCATCGTTGCGAAGGCCCGGTCCCATGTTAAGTGTGAATGTGAACAGTTCTCAATTCTATGCGGGGATGCTGGCGCGGAGCAATGGTATGCCAGGAATTAGCCGCGCAAGAACCGGCGTTTAGCCGATGAACGGCTGCGCTAAGCTGGACCTGCAATCGACTTGATGGAGGTGCCATGATCCTCGCCGACCTTTCGCCCGAAGCCTATCGCCAGGCCAGCGAACACCTGGCCTCACTTGACCCGGACTGGTCGCGGCACATTGCTGCGACCGGGCCTTGCCTGCACCAGGCTACGCCGGGGCGTGAACCTTACGAGGCGCTGGTACGGGCGATTGCCTACCAGCAACTGCATGCCCGTGCTGCCGAGGCGATTCTTGGGCGGCTGCTGGCGCTGTTCCCGGAGGAGGCGTTCCCAAGACCGGAACAGTTGTTGGCGCTTGCCCCGGAAGAAATGCGCGCCTGCGGCTTTTCGGCGAGCAAGATGGCGACGGTCCAGGGCATTGCCCAGGCCCGTCTGGAGGGCCTGGTGCCCACGCGCGACGAGGCACTGGTCATGGCTGACGATGCCTTGATCGAACGCCTGGTGGCGCTGCGCGGGGTAGGGCGGTGGACCGTGGAAATGCTGCTGATCTACAGCCTGGAGCGCTCGGATATTCTGCCGGTGGATGATTTTGGTGTGCGTGAGGGGTACCGCCGGTTAAAGGGCTTGGACAAGGCGCCGACGCCAGCGCAGATGCGTTCGCTGGGGGGCGGTTGGCGGCCGTACCGTACCGTGGCGGCCTGGTATTTGTGGCGGGCCTGAAGTTCTTGCGTTGCCTGTGCCGGCTTCTTCGCGGGTGAACCCGCTCCCACAATGAAAAAAAAGGGCTGCGCAGTAACTGTGGGAGCGGGTTTATCGAGGCGTCGAACCGCCGCGAAGAGGCCAGCACAGGCAACAACCGATAGGGAAACTGACCAATGAACCTCTTCACCACCCCCGACCAACGCTGGCAAGCTGTCGAATCCCGCGACCCCACCGCCGCCGGCCATTTCGTCTACGCCGTACGCACCACCGGCATCTACTGCCACCCCAACTGCAAGTCACGCCTGGCCAAACGCAGCAACGTCGAGTTCTTTGACACCGCCGCTGCCGCCGAGGCCGCCGGCTACCGTGCGTGCAAGCGCTGCTCCAGCACCCCCAAGGCCAGCGCCACCCGCCACAGCCAGCTGGTTACCCGTGCCTGCCGCCTGATCGAAACCGGCGACCCGGCACCCAGCCTCGACCAGCTCAGCGCGCAACTGGCCGTCAGCCCCTTCCACCTGCACCGGCTGTTCAAGGCCGAAACCGGGGTTACCCCCAAGGCCTACGCCAGCGCCTTTCGCACCCGGCGCCTGCGCGCGCACCTGGAAGACGGCCAGCGTTCTGTCACCGACGCCATCTACGACGCTGGTTACAACTCCAACAGCCGCTTTTACGCCAGCGCCGACCAGCGCCTGGGCATGCGCCCCCGGCAGTACCGCGCGGGCGGGGGCGGCGCAACCATCCACTTTGCCCTTGGCCAATGCTCGCTGGGCGCAATCCTGGTGGCCCAGAGCGACAAGGGCGTTTGCGCAATCCTGCTCGGCGACGACCCCGAGGCCTTGTTGCACGAGCTACAGGACCAGTTCCCCAAGGCGCAGCTGATCGGCGGCGACAGCGCCTACGAACAGCTCGTCGCCGAGGTGGTCGGCTTTGTCGAAGCCCCAGCCCTGGGCCTGGCTCTGCCGCTGGATGTGCAGGGCACGGCGTTTCAGGAACGGGTCTGGCAGGCGTTGCGTGAGGTGCCGGCCGGCAGCCGGGTCAGCTACAGCGACATCGCCGAGCGCATCGGCGCACCCAAGGCGGTGCGCGCGGTAGCCATGGCCTGCGCAGCCAATCACATTGCCGTGGCCATCCCCTGCCACCGCGTGGTGCGCCGCGATGGCGACATCAGCGGCTACCGTTGGGGGGTGGAGCGCAAGCAGCAACTGCTGAAGCGAGAAACGGCACTCTCCTGAACGCTTGAAGCCGCGTAGAATCCCCCGCCAAATCGAATTGTAAAGAGGAATATTCGATGAGGCGTGTCAGCCTTGCCCGTTTTTGCCCAGGCTTGTTAGCCCTGCTGGCCCTGATGCTGGCGCTTGCCAGCCCGGCCTGGTCGGCGCCGGCCACCCCGTTGGCCAACCTGGCGGTTGCCGAAGCCCCCGTGCTGGATGAAAACGCCAGCATCGAGCAACTGAGCGACCGGCTGGACCAGATCCGCCAGGGCGTTACCAGCGACGCCAATGACGACCTGCTGTCGCAATTGCGTCTGGCCGCCGTGCAGGTTCAGCGCCAGGCTGATGCGCTGAGTGCGTTGCGCACCACCGAGGTGGAAAAGCTCGACGACAAGCTTAAAGTCATCGGCCCGGTCCAGCCGGACGAAGCCGCCACCCTGACCCAGCAGCGCAAAGAGCTGGAAGCCGAGAAAAAGGCCTTGGTAGCCCAGCAGGACCAGGCCACCAAGCTGACCCAGTCGGCCCGCGACCTGTCCACCCAGATCGTCAACCTGCGCCGCAGCCAGTTCAACTCGCAGATCACCAGCCGTGCAGCCTCACCGCTGAGCCCGGCGTTCTGGCAAAGCATCATCCGCCCTACCCAGGAAGATGTCGCCCGCCTGCGCGACCTGCGTGCTGAAGCGGCCGATGCGGTGGCCAGCGCCTTCAATGCTGATCATCGCTGGCTGTTCATGGCCAGCCTGGTCGCCGCGGTATTGGTCTGGACACTGATGCGTCGCGTACTGGAAAGCCTGCTCGCCGATGCCATGGTCCGCTGGTTGCCCGAAGGCCGCCTGCGCCGCAGTGCGCTGGCGCTGGGGGTAAGCCTGGCCACCCTCGGTACCATCGCGGGCTCGGTATCCCTGCTGCGCTGGGGGCTGGAGAGCAGTGCGCAGCTTGGCTCCGATGTTGCCAGCCTGGCCAACCATGTACTCGCCCTGGTGGTTTTCAGTGCCTTCATCACTGGCCTTGGTCGCGCCATGCTGATGTTGCAGCGTCCATCCTGGCGCCTGCCGTCCATCCATGACGAAGTGGCCAGCGCGCTGGGCTGGTTTCCCAAAGTGTTGGCGCTGGCGCTGATGGTGATGATGACCATGGAGCGCATCAACAGCGTGATTGGCGCCAGCCTGGCGCTGACCGTGGCGGTCAACGGCCTGACCGCCCTGGTGGTGGCGCTCACCTTCGCCGGTGCGTTGCTGCGTTACCGCCGTACCCTGCGCGAGCACGACCTGGAGCGGCCGACGGGGCTGGCCGGGTTGATCCCGTTCATCATGGTGATCTGGCTGACGCTGATCTTGCTGGCGCTGCTAACCGGTTACCTGACGCTCGCTTACTTCCTGACTGGCAAGCTGCTGTGGGTAAGCCTGGTGATCACCTGCGCCTACCTGCTGACCACGTTCCTCGGTGACCTCTGCGAAACCCTGCTTTCGCCACGTCAGCCAGGCGGCCTGGCATTGGCCTCGACCTTGGGCCTGGCGCCACGTCACCAGGCCCAGGCCAGCACCATCCTGGCCGGCATCGGCCGCACGGTGGTGCTGTTCCTGGCCCTGTTGCTGACCTTGATGCCATCGGGTACCAGCCCCAGCGAGCTACTGTTGAGCCTGGCTGACTGGGATGGCACCGGCGGCAAGTTGCTTGGGAACCTGAATATCGTGCCGCAGGACATCCTGCTGGCGCTGGGGATCTTCCTGGGCGGCATGTTCGCCATCCGTGTGGTCAAGCGCTGGCTCAGCGACCGCCTGCTGCCGGAAACTGACATGGACGCCGGCATGCGAGCCTCGCTGGTCACCCTGGTGGGCTACCTGGGCTTCATCTTCCTTGCCATGCTGGTGATGTCGACCCTGCGCATCAACCTCACCAGCCTGACCTGGGTAGTCAGTGCCCTGTCGGTGGGTATCGGTTTCGGCTTGCAGCAGATCGTGCAGAACTTCATCTCCGGCCTGATCCTGTTGACCGAACGCCCGGTCAAGGTGGGCGACTGGGTCAGCCTGGCTGGCGTAGAAGGTGATATCCGCCGCATCAATGTGCGCGCCACGGAAATCCAGATGTCCGACCGTTCGACGGTGATCGTACCCAACTCGCAGTTCATTTCGCAGAACGTGCGCAACGTGACCATGGGCAACGCCCTGGGCGTTGTCAGCATTACGCTGACCTTGCCGCTGGAGACTGATGCCAACCACGTGCGTGAGTTGCTGCTGGCGGCGTACCACGAGCACGAGGCGATTCTGGATGCGCCGGCGGCGTCGGTGTCGTTCAAGGACCTGACCACCAGTGGCATGGTAATTGGCGTGAGTGGTTATGTAGCGGGGCCGCGTCAGGTGTCGGGAACCCGCAGTGACCTGTTGTTCACCATTCTTGGGCGGTTGCGTGACGAAGGCATTGCCTTGTCTTCGCCGCAGAGCATGGTGTTGGTGCAGGAAGGTGCGCGACCGGCTGACGAGTCGGCGTAATGCCTTGGGGCTGCTTTGCAGCCCATTCGCGGCACAAGGCCGCTCCCACACTGTTGGACTGCCCCCCAAAAGTTGGACAGTTTTAAGCTGCTGCCTGGGTCCTGTACTCGACAGGGCTCAGGCCATTGAGCCTCAGCTTGATGCGGTC
>NZ_JBJDNB010000056.1:0-22593 GCF_044900445.1 Pseudomonas sp. NPDC089407 | reverse complement strand
CCACGCCTACCAGTACTGCATCGAGTCGCTGGGCATGGATGAAGGCGAGATCTTCAACATGTACCACGAGATCCCGTCGGTCGCGAAGAAGGCAGCCTGGGGCCTGAAGTACACCCGCGCCATCTCTGACCCGGAGTTCAACACCGGTACTGTCGAAACCGACAAAGAGCTGCTGCGCAACCTGATCGCCTACTACTGCGTACTGGAAGGCATCTTCTTCTACTGCGGCTTCACCCAGATCCTGTCGATGGGCCGCCGCAACAAGATGACCGGCGTCGCCGAGCAGTTCCAGTACATCCTGCGTGACGAGTCGATGCACCTGAACTTCGGTATCGACGTGATCAACCAGATCAAGATCGAGAACCCGCACCTGTGGGACGCGGCGATGAAGGAAGAAGCGACCCAGATGATCCTGCAAGGGACCCAGCTGGAAATCGAATACGCCCGTGACACCATGCCACGCGGGGTATTGGGCATGAACGCAGCGATGATGGAGGACTACCTCAAGTTCATCGCCAACCGTCGCCTGACCCAGATTGGCCTGAAGGAAGAGTACCCGGGGACTACCAACCCGTTCCCATGGATGAGCGAGATCATGGACTTGAAGAAGGAGAAGAACTTCTTTGAGACGCGGGTGATTGAGTATCAGACGGGTGGGGCGTTGAGCTGGGACTGATTTGAAATTAAAAAAGCTGCCGAAAGGCAGCTTTTTTTTGAACACTATAAAAGATTTGCAGAAACATGACTAAGAAAATTCTAGACTGCCTGGCTGCCATTTCGTCTATTGCAACAGCGTTAACCCTAGGCCTTGCGCTTTACCAGCATAAAGATAAGCAAGATAGTGAAGAGATAGCACGCTGGCAAAAAAACATCATCTACAAAATCATCTCCGATCGCGACCTTGTTGACTTTAACACAATTAAATCTCGCTACATAACGGAAGCAACCCAATTACAAGCCTTCAATCTACCTAAGAAAGACATTCAGGATGAGAACTTACGCATCCAACTTCTTGAACTTCAAAAAGACAAACTAATATCTCTAACTTCTCATAAGCTATATAGAGTAGTCTCAGACGGGCCAAACTCACAGATGGCGGCCATGATCGATATGCTAAAAGTAGATACAGATCGTAGAAACATATTCTACATACAAAGGCCTGTAATTCTTCGGCTTATTGAGGCGAATCCTGGCCTTACTGCAACTAATTTATTTCAAAAAGCAAAAGACAACAAAATTGATATTAGCGAAGATGATTTCTACAATGTCCTTTTCAGCCTGAGAATAGACAGATTCGTTAATAAGAACGTTGAGGAAGGCCTTATGTCAACGTACGATTATGAACCCCCGATCAATTAATAGCTAAGTAAATCCGGACTCTCAAGGTGGAGCTCAGAGAAACCAAACGCAGTGAGCGTTATGTTCTTAGGAGATGACACTTAGACACTTAAGTTTGATCTCTACATTGGTTTAGTGTTCATCGTCGGCACGAATAGTAGGAGCGGCCTCAGGGTTTCCGCACAGATGCACAATTGCTGGGGCTGCTGCGCGCCCATCGCGACGCAAGGCCGCTCCTACAAGGGCCAGTGCTGGCCAGAAGAACCATGCAAGACCGTTGCTCTCCCCAACCGCATCTATTTCAAGCCATACGCTGTACCTGTGGGAGCTGGCTTGCCGGCGATGGGTCGCAAAGCGGCCCTAGTTTGTATGACCGGCTGGTATGCGGAGTTACCCGCGAATACCAGATAAGCCGGTGCCATATACCGCGTCGCATTCTTCGCGGGCGCGCCCGCTCCCACAGAAGTCGAGGCTACAGGTCACCCAGCGTCATTTTCATGCGCTGCGGGGAAGTGAGCCGATCATTTACCGTCGCGATAAAGCCTTCGTCCCCGTCGGCTATCTGGGCTAGCTCAAAGGGCAGCTTGCCCTGCTCTGCGACATATTGCAGGACCTGGTGGATGAGTTCGGAGGGGGTTATGCCTAGACGCTCTAGCTCTTTGTAGGCTCGGGCCATGAGATCGTCGTCTATGCGGAGGGTGATGGAAGATATGGATTGGCCCTCGGGTAAAGACGTTTGTCATTGCAGCACGCGGGTGGATTCTGAACGGGTGGTTGTGCCTTCCGAAAGTGATCAATGTTTCAATTTCCGTTGATCAGTTGGCGCAAATCGCTTTGAGGGCGCCCTCGCTGGGGCTCCGGAGCGGCCCAAACAATCTTACCGCCTGTGGCATCGCCGGGGCCGCTGTGCGGCCCTATCGCGACACAAGGCCGCTCCTACATGGGATCGCGTGTCTCGGGAGGTTTGCGTAGCAGTTGCCGGCAGGAATCTGCCAGGGCCTGAAACGGAAAAAGCGCAATGGGCGCTTTGATCGAAGGTTGGTAAAACAGGTCCGGAGACTGCTTCGGCTTATCGCCTCGGCCTACCTTGCGTGGGCGCCCAGAAGGTCCAGGGAGCGCTCGATCTCATACGGTCAGGCGCGCCGTAAATAAAGGGGCCCCGCCCACGCCGACAAGGGGGGTACGGCACCAACGAGGATGCCGGGACTGGACATGCCAGTCTACGTGGTCGAGGGCGAGGCCTGATTTGAAGATAGCGCAGGCGAGTGGCGGGGTCCACTGCTAGGTCAAATTGATTTGTAAATCATGTGTCCGGCTTTGCTGTAAATCAGTCGGTGGGGATGGCACCGGCTGTGCCGGTGTTCGCGGCGGTTCGACGCCTCGATGAACCCGCTCCCACAGGTTTGCATGCCTGCTATGTCATCGTATGTCTTTACAAAGTACGAGATAGAGCCGCTATACATCAATCTACGGGTGTGTAACCTGTAATCATTAGGCCATTATGCGTTGACAGCCCCTCTCTCCCTTGCTAATAATCGCCAAGAGTTGTACGACAACACATAACAAAAACAACAATCAGTGGACGAACCCATGTCGACACCCATCGCGCTACACCCACGTCTGTTGCACACCCCTCTTCCCACGGCCTGCTGGCGTACCCCCTCGAGTACCTAGCGCCCGGTTACCGCGCATTCACCGCTGGCCCTGACCGGCCCGTTACTTACCCGCCCCTGCCGCAGGCCGCTTGCGCGTGCCCGGTGGACGGGCTGCCATACCCTTCGGGAGCACAACAATAATGAAAATCTGCCACACCCTGCCCTTCGCCCTGCTTGGCGCCGGGGTTATCGCCGGCTTGCCGGGCACCAGCCTGGCTGCGGGTTTTGTCGAGGACAGCAAGGCCACTCTCGGCCTGCGCAACTTCTACATCAACCGCAACTTCACCAACCCCAGCAACCCGCAAAGCAAGGCCGAAGAATGGACGCAAAGCTTCATCCTCGATGCCCGTTCGGGGTTCACCGAAGGGCCGGTCGGCTTCGGTGTGGATGTGCTGGGGCTGTGGTCGGTCAAGCTGGATGGTGGTGGCGGTACCTACGGCACGGCATTGCTGCCGCGTCATGACGATGGCAAGCCTGCGGATGACTACGGGCGCCTGGCGGTGGCGGGCAAGGCGCGGATTTCCAAGACCGAGCTGAAGATCGGCGAGTGGATGCCGGTGCTGCCAATTCTGCGTTCGGACGACGGGCGTTCGCTGCCACAGACGTTCCGCGGCGGCCAGGTGACCTCCAACGAGATTGCCGGGCTGACGGTGTATGGCGGGCAGTTCCGCGGCAACAGCCCGCGCAACGACGCCAGCATGGAAGACATGAGCTACGGCGGTGGGGTGTCGGACCGTTTCAACTTTGTCGGTGGCGAGTACAAGTTCAACCAGGACCGTACGTTGGTCGGGCTGTGGAATGCGGTGCTGAAGGATGTGTACCAACAGCAGTACCTGCAACTGAGCCACAGCCAACCGGTGGGTGGCTGGACCCTGGGCGCCAACCTGGGTTACTTCCATGGCGATGACGACGGCTCCAAACGTGCCGGCGAGCTGGACAACAAGACCTACTCGGGGATGTTCTCGGCCAAGTACGGTGGCAGCACCTTCTGGGTCGGGCTGCAGAAGGTTGATGGCGATACCTGGATGCGGGTGAACGGCACCAGTGGCGGCACCTTGGCCAACGACAGCTACAACTCCAGCTTCGACAACGCCAACGAGCGCTCGTGGCAGGTGCGCCATGACTTTAACTTCGTCACCGTCGGGGTGCCGGGGCTGACCTTGATGAACCGCTATATCAGCGGGCGCGATGTGCACAGTGGCGTGGTGACTGATGGCAAGGAATGGGTGCGTGAAACCGAGCTTGCCTATGTGATTCAGAGCGGGGCGTTCAAGGATTTGAGTGTGAAGTGGCGCAATTCGTCGATTCGTCGGGACTACAGCAACAACGAGTTTGATGAGAACCGGTTGATCTTTAACTATCCGTTGTCGTTGCTGTAACCAAGAAGACTGGCTTGACCTGAAATTGGGGCCGCTTTGCGGCCCATCGCCGGCAAGCCAGCTCCCACACCAACCGCGATAATTCCAAGCCATGTGCAGTACCTGTGGGAGCTGGCTTGCCGGCGATGAGGCCAACAAAAGCCACACAAGCCTCATTGACAACCACCAGAACCACTGCCAATAATCACCAAAGTCATACGACAACCTACAACAATTAACAACAAGAGCCGGCCATGACCACTACCCCCCTCAATCGCCTGCTGCTCACCGGAGCCGCAGGCGGCCTGGGCAAGGTCCTTCGCGAACGCCTGCAAGGCTACGCCGAGGTCCTGCGCCTTTCCGACATCAGCCCCATGGCACCTGCTGCTGGCCCGCATGAAGAGGTCGTCACCTGCGACCTGGCCGACAAAGCTGCGGTACATGCCCTGGTCGAAGGCGTCGACGCCATCATCCACTTCGGCGGCGTGTCCACCGAACATGCCTTCGAAGACATCCTCGGCCCCAACATCTGCGGCGTGTTCCATGTCTACGAGGCGGCGCGCAAGCATGGGGTGAAGCGCATCATCTTCGCCAGCTCCAACCACACCATCGGCTTCTACCGCCAGCACGAGCGCATCGACGCCCACGCCCCGCGTCGCCCCGACAGCTACTACGGGCTGTCCAAATGCTACGGCGAGGATGTCGCCAGCTTCTACTTCGACCGCTACGGCATCGAGACCGTCAGCATCCGCATCGGCTCGTCGTTCCCGCAGCCACAGAACCCGCGCATGCTCTGCACCTGGCTGAGCTATGACGACCTGGTGCAACTGATCGAGCGCGGGCTGTTCACCCCCGACGTTGGCCACACCATCGTCTACGGCGCCTCCGACAACCGCACCGTGTGGTGGGACAACCGCCATGCCGAGCACCTCGGCTATGCACCCAAGGACAGCTCGGAACCCTTCCGCGCCGCCGTGGAAGCCCAGCCGGCGCCCGCCGCCGATGACCCGAGCATGGTCTATCAGGGCGGCGCCTTCGCCGTGGCCGGCCCGTTCAACTGACCCCACCACGCCGGGAGGCAAGGCCATGAACTGCGAACTGATCGCCGACGCCCGCAACGGCACCGGCGAAAGCCCCGTGTGGCACCCCAGCGAACAGGCCCTGTACTGGGTCGACATTCCCGCACGCCAGCTGCACCGCTGGCAGGCGGCCGATGGCACGCACCAGGTCTGGCAAGGTGACGAGATGCTTGCCTGTATCGCCCGTAGCGGCGACGGCTGGGTGGCGGGTATGGAAAGCGGCATTTTCCAGATACAGGCCAAGGCTGACGGCAGCCTGCACAGCCAACTGCTCAGCAGCGTGCAACATGCCCAGCCCGGCATGCGCTTCAACGATGGCCGCTGCGACCGCCAAGGCCGCTTCTGGGCCGGCACCATGCTGCTGGACATGCAGCAAGGCGCCCATGTCGGCGCGCTGTACCGGCATGACGGCGAAGGCCGTTTGCACCTGCAGCAAGACAGCATGATCGTGCCCAACGGCCTGGCCTTCAGCCCCGATGGCAAGCGCATGTACCTGTCCGACTCGCACCCCAACGTGCAGAAGGTCTGGGCCTTCGACTACGACACCGACAGCGGCACGCCGCACAACAAGCGGCTGTTCGTCGACATGCGCGGTTACCCCGGCCGCCCCGACGGCGCTGCCATCGATCAGGACGGCTGCTACTGGATCTGCGGCAACGACGCCGGGCAGGTCCACCGTTTCACCCCCGACGGCCGCCTCGACCGCTCGCTCAGCGTGCCGGTGAAAAAGCCGGCGATGTGCGCCTTCGGCGGCGCCAACCTCGACACCCTGTATGTCACCTCGATCCGCCCCGCGGGCATCGACCTCAGCGACCAGCCACTGGCAGGCGGGGTATTTGCCCTCGACCCTGGCACCCAGGGCCTGGAGGAACCTGTCTACCGGGGCTGAACCCCACTGCCAATACCACAACACTTTTTGCACGCCCGAAACCGGATAATAAAAACCACGGAGTTTCATCATGACGTTCAAACGCAAGCTGCTTCTTGCCGTACTCCCGTTCGCCTTCAGCGTGGCCATGCCCGCCTCGGCGCTGGACATCAAGTTCGCCGAAATCCACCCTGCCGGCTACCCGACCGTGGTCGCCGAACAGAACATGGGCAAAAAGCTGGAACAAGCCAGCAATGGCGAAATCACCTTCAAGATGTTCGCCGGCGGTGTGCTGGGCTCGGAGAAGGAAGTGATCGAGCAGGCGCAGATCGGCGCCGTGCAAATGACCCGCGTCAGCCTGGGGATCGTCGGCCCGGTGGTGCCGGATGTGAACGTGTTCAACATGCCGTTCGTGTTCCGCGACCATGACCACATGCGCAAGATCATCGACGGCGAGATCGGCCAGGAGATCCTCGACAAGATCACCAACTCCGACTTCAACCTGGTGGCCCTGGCCTGGATGGACGGCGGCTCGCGCAGCATCTACACCAAAAAGCCGGTGCGCAGCCTGGAAGACCTCAAGGGCATGAAGATTCGCGTGCAGGGCAACCCGCTGTTCATCGACATGATGAATGCCATGGGCGGCAACGGCATCGCCATGGACACCGGGGAAATCTTCAGCGCCCTGCAGACCGGGGTAATCGACGGTGCCGAGAACAACCCGCCGACCCTGCTTGAGCACAACCATTTCCAGAGCGCAAAGTACTACACCCTGACCGGCCACCTGATCCTGCCGGAGCCGGTGGTGATGTCCAGGACCACCTGGGACAAGCTCACCCCCGAGCAGCAAGTGCTGGTGAAGAAAGTCGCACGTGAAGCGCAGATGGAAGAGCGCGCGCTGTGGGATGCCAAGTCTGCTGCCAGCGAAGAGAAGCTCAAGGCCGCCGGTGTCGAGTTCATCACCGTCGACAAGAAGCCGTTCTACGACGCCACCGCATCGGTGCGCGAGAAATACGGCGCGCAGTACGCCGACCTGATGAAGCGCATCGACGCCGTCCAGTAAGCGCGGCCCTTTCCTGAACGACCTCGGCAGTGCGGCGCCCGCCGCCCTGCCGCTTTGGTGATGCCCATGAAAAACCTCTTTCTGCGTGCCAACGACACGCTGTACCGCGCCTGTATCTGGGTCGCCGGCCTGTCGATCCTGACCATGTCGCTGATCATCCCCTGGGGCATCTTCGCCCGCTACGTGCTCGGCACCGGCGCCAGCTGGCCGGAACCGGTCGCGATTCTGTTGATGGTGGTGTTCACCTTCGTCGGCGCCGCCGCCAGCTACCGCGCCGGTGCGCACATGGCGGTGGCGATGATCACCGACCGCCTGCCGCCGCTGCAGCGCCGGCTGGTGGCGCTGCTGGTGCAGGTATTGATGATTCTGGTGTGCGTGTTCATGACCTACTACGGCACCAAGCTGTGCATCACTACCTGGAACCAGTTTCTGGCCTCTCTGCCAGGTGTGCGGGTGGGCATGACTTATGCGCCGATCCCGGTCGGTGGCGTGCTGACCCTGGTGTTCGTGTTGGAGAAACTGCTGCTGGGCGACCAGAGCCACCGCAAGGTGGTGCGCTTCGACCAGCTGGAAGAAAGCGAAGGAGCGGCATAAATGGATGCGTTCATTCTGTTGGGCAGCTTCATTGTGCTCATTCTGCTGGGCATGCCGGTGGCCTACGCCCTGGGCCTGGCGGCGCTGGTCGGCGCCTGGTGGATCGACATCCCGCTGCAGGCGATGATGATCCAGGTGGCCAGTGGGATTAACAAGTTTTCGCTGCTGGCCATTCCGTTCTTCGTGCTGGCCGGCGCGATCATGGCCGAAGGCGGGATGTCACGACGGCTGGTGGCATTTGCCGGGGTGCTGGTGGGCTTCGTGCGTGGTGGGCTGTCGCTGGTCAACATCATGGCCTCGACGTTCTTCGGTGCGATTTCCGGCTCGTCGGTAGCCGACACCGCGTCGGTGGGTTCGGTGCTGATCCCGGAGATGGAGCGCAAGGGTTACCCGCGCGAGTTCTCTACCGCAGTCACCGTCAGCGGCTCGGTACAGGCACTGCTGACCCCGCCCAGCCACAACTCGGTGCTGTATTCGTTGGCGGCGGGCGGCACGGTATCGATTGCCTCGTTGTTCATGGCGGGGGTGATGCCCGGCTTGCTGCTGAGCGCGGTGATGATGGGCTTGTGCCTGATCTTCGCCAAGAAGCGCAACTACCCCAAGGGCGAAGTGATCCCGATGCGCCAGGCGCTGAAGATTGCCGGTGAAGCGCTGTGGGGCCTGATGGCCATGGTCATCATCCTGGGCGGCATCCTTTCGGGGGTGTTCACTGCAACTGAATCGGCGGCCGTGGCGGTGGTGTGGTCATTCTTCGTGACCATGTTCGTCTACCGCGACTACAAGTGGCGCGACCTGCCCAAGCTGATGCACCGCACGGTGCGCACCATCTCGATCGTGATGATCCTGATCGGCTTCGCCGCCAGCTTTGGCTACGTGATGACGCTGATGCAGATCCCGTCGAAGATCACCACGGCGTTCCTGACCCTGTCGGATAACCGCTACGTGATCCTGATGTGCATCAACTTCATGCTGTTGCTGCTGGGCACGGTAATGGACATGGCGCCGCTGATCCTGATCCTTACCCCGATCCTGCTGCCGGTGATTACCGGTATCGGCGTGGACCCGGTGCACTTTGGCATGATCATGCTGGTGAACCTGGGGATCGGGCTGATCACCCCGCCGGTGGGAGCGGTGTTGTTCGTCGGCTCGGCGATTGGCAAGGTGAGTATCGAGTCGACGGTGAAGGCGTTGCTGCCGTTCTACCTGGCGCTGTTCCTAGTGCTGATGGCGGTGACCTACATTCCGGCCATCTCGCTGTGGTTGCCTAGCGTGGTGCTGTAACTGCACTTGCGGTCCCTGTAGGAGCGGCCTTGTGTCGCGATGGGCCGCCAAGCGGCCCCAGGACTTCGGCGTTGATGCTGATAGTGCTGGGGCCGCTTTGCGGCCCGATCGCGACGCAAGGCCGCTCCTACAACGACCGCGAAGCGGCTGGAAAATCTACCTGCAAACGGATCCTGCACATGGCTGTCCCCTCCTCTGCTATCCCTCTGTTCCCACGCAAATTGGCCATCGCCCTGCTGGCGTTGCTGGCCTGCTCATTCGCCGGTAATCACATCGCCGCACGCATCGCCTTCGATGACGGCACCGGCGTACTGCTGGCCATTCTCTGCCGTTCGGGCATCACGTTCCTGGTCCTGGCCGGCCTGCTGCTGTGGCAACGCCAGGCGTTGGCCCTGCCCACCGGTACACGTCGCTGGCAGTTGTTACTTGGCCTGCTGATCGCCACCCAGAGCCTGTGCCTGTACTCGGCGGTGGCGCGCATTCCGGTGGCCCTGGCGCTGCTGGTGGGTAACACCTTCCCGATGCTGCTGGCACTGCTGACCTGGGCGCTGGGCGGTGCACGCCCCACCGGCCGCACCGTGTTGTTCATGGGCCTGATCCTGTGCGGCCTGGTTCTGGCGCTGGACGTGCCGGCACGCCTGGCCGACAGCAGCGGCGCCAACCCGCACTGGGCACTGGGTGTCAGCCTGGCCTTCGGCGCCGCCTGTGCCTTTGCCTGCGCCTTGTGGATCACCGACCACAAGCTGGCAGCCGTGCGCGGCCCTGTGCGCAGCTTGCTGACCCTGCTGATCGTGTTCTCCAGCATGCTGGTAGCCGGCTACAGTGGCGTCATGCCGTCCGGCTTGTCGCTGCCGGGCAGCAGCAGCGGCTGGGCGGCGCTGGCGAGCCTGGTGGTGCTGTATGGCCTGGCCTTCACCCTGCTGTTCGTCTGCGTGCCGCGGCTGAACATGGCACAGAACGCGCCGGTGATGAACGTGGAACCTATCGCGACCTTGCTGCTGGGTTGGGCCTTGCTCGACCAGCAGCTGGGTAGCCTGCAACTACTCGGCGGTGCCGTGGTGGTGTGCGGCATCGTGCTGCTCACTTACCGGCGCCCCGGCTGACGCTTTTCAAAGGAGCCTTGAATGGCTGTGACCGAACTGCACCTGCAAGACCGCTTGACCCGCCTGAGCCTGGCCCCGGCGCTGGGCGCCAGCCTGGTCAACTGGCAGGTGAAAGCGACCGGGCAGGCGCTGCTGCGCCACACCGATGCCGACGCCCTGGCCAGCGGCACACCGCGGCGCCTGGCTTGCTACCCGCTGGCCCCATGGTCCAATCGCATTGCCGAGGGCGGCTTTGCCCGGCCCGAGGGCTGGCAGGCACTGGCGCCGAACACCGGGCACGACCCTTACCCGATTCATGGCAGCGCCTGGCAGCAGGCCTGGCAAGTGGAGCATCACAGCGAACGCCGCGCACGGTTGACCCTGGCCAGTGCTGTGCCATTTGCCTACCAGGCCACGCTGGATGTGCACCTGCAGGAAGGCTGCCTGAACCTGGACCTGCATGTAACGCACCTGGATGAATCGGCCAACTGGTACGGGCTGGGGCTGCACCCTTACTTTCCGCGGTTCCCCGATACCAGGCTGTATGCGGCCGCCCGCAAGGTGTGGCTGGCCGAGGCCGGCCGATTGCCGTCGTATCAGGCCGAGGTGCCGGAGCAGTGGAAGTTTGAAACATTGGGCAACCTGCCAGAGACGGTGGTTGATCACGCCTTCAGTGGTTGGCCGGGCGAGTGTGTGATCGAACAGCCAGGGGCCGGGTATCGGTTGGCGTGCAGCGCCAGCGGGGCCGAGCACTTCTTGCTGTTCTGCCCGCAGGGGCAAGGGTTTTTCTGCTTTGAGCCGGTTAGCCACCCGGTCAATGCGCATCACCTGCCGGGGCGGCCGGGGTTGAGGCTGTTGCAGCGGGGGGAAGAGATGAGCCTTGGGTTCAGGATGCAGTATCGGGCGTTGTAACCGAGTTGCCTGTTACTGGGGCTGCTTTGCAGCCCATCGCGACACAAGGCCGCTCCTACAAAGGACCGCGCCAGCTCATGCCACGCGGTCCCCTGTAGGAGCGGCCTTGCGTCGCGATGGGCCGCAAAGCGGCCCCAAATTCTCACCCCTTACGCCAATGCCTCGCCAGCCCCCACCATCGGCTTGGCAGAAACATCCCCCCGCACCTCACGCGCCACCTTCCACACCAGCACCGCCGCGACGATATCGAACGCCGCCAGCACCACAAACAGCGGGCTATAGCCAATCTGCGTCACCAGCACCCCGAACACCAGGGTAAACGCCGCCGCCCCCAGGTAGCCGCACATGCCACCCATACCGGTCGCCGTCGCCACCTGGTCCTTGCTGAACGAGTCCGAGGTAATCGAGTACAGCGCCCCCGACAGCGTCTGGTGGGCAAAGCCACCAATGCACAGCAGCAAAATCGCCGTGTACGGGCTTTCCACCAACCCGATGCAGGCCGGGCCGATCATGCAGCTGGCACCGAACACCAGCACCATCTTGCGCGAAGTGAACAGCGACACCTTGAAGTAACGGTGGAACAGCGGGCTGAGATAACCGCCCAGCACACAGCCGATATCGGCCGCCAGGAATGGTAACCAGGCGAACATCGCCACTTCCTTGATGTTCATATGGCGCTCGGTCATCAGGTACAGCGGGATCCAGGCATTGAAGGTTTGCCAGGCCGGCTCGGAGAGGATCCGCGCCGAAGCGATGGCGTAGAAGTTACGGGTTTTGAAAATGCGTTTCCACGCGCCCTTCTCGCGGGCCTCCTGTTTGAAGTGCGCTTCCTGCCCGGCGAGGATGTAGTCGCGTTCTTCATCGCTGAGGCGCTTCTGGTCGCGTGGGTGTTTGTACAGCAGCATCCACAGCAGGGTCCAGACGATGCCGGAAACGCCAACGATCACGAAGGCCAACTGCCAGCCACTGTGCAGGATCGCCCATACCACCAGCGGCGGCGCCAGCAACGCGCCAAGCGACGAGCCGATGTTGAACCAGCCGATCGCCACCGAGCGCTCCTTGGCCGGGAACCACTCGGTGGTGGCTTTGACCCCGGCCGGCAGGCCGGCGGCCTCGGTCATGCCCAGCAGCCCGCGCATGAACGCCATGCTCTGCCAGCCGCTGGCCAGGGCCGCGCCGGCACAGGCCAGCGACCAGGCCATGGCGAACACGGCAAAGCCCAGCTTGGTGCCGATGAAGTCGATGAACCAGCCGGCAACCGGCTGCATGAGGGCGTAACAGATCTGCCAGGCGGCGACGATCTTGGCGTATTGCTCGGTACTGATGGAAAGGTCGGTCATCAGGGTGGGGGCAGCCACCGAGAGCGTGTTGCGGGCGAGGTAGTTGACGACGAGCCCAGCCGTGACAAGGCTGACCATCCACCAACGGATGCCTTTCATCTTCATGGTTCACCTGAATTTTTGTTTTTAGAGATGCGGGTGATTGGCGCAAAGGCCGGCAGAGGCCATTTGCGACAAATTGTTTCAGGCGAAAGAGTGCCACGACATAGGTCATCGTACAACATTTATTATTTCAGGATGTTTTTGCCTTTGTTGTACGACCTCAATCGAGCTGCTGAGCACGAAGTGTCTGCGCCAGCATGTCAATAAAAGCCCTAACCTTGGCTGAGCCGTATTTGCTCTCGCGGTGCAATACATGGATCGGCCAAGGCGCCTCTTCATAGTCGGCCAGGATTACCTGCAACTGCCCGCTGGCCAACTCATCTGCCACTTGGTACGACAGCAACCGGGCGATCCCCAGCCCGCCGCTGGCGGCTGCGATTGCCCCATCGTTGCTGGTTACCGTCAGCCGCGGTTTAATGCGCACCAGGGTCGGCTCATCGGTGACCCCGAAGCGCCAGCCGGCACGCGGCGACAGGTTGGTGGTACCGATCACTGCGTGGTCAGCCAGGTCCGACGGGTGCTTGGGCACGCCATGGCGCGCCAGGTACTCGGGCGAGGCACACAGCATGCGCCGCACCCTGCCCACGCGCAGCGCCTTCAACCCGGAATCGGGCAACGGGCCAATTCGCACGGCCACATCCATGCCCTCCTCGACCATGTTCACCACGCGGTCAAGGAAGTAGGCGCTGACATCGACTTCCGGGTAGTGCTGCAGGTAGCGGACGATGCACGGCATGACGAACTTCTTGCCGAACAGGATCGGCGCGGTCACCGCCAGCTCGCCCTTGGGGGTGGCGTTGATACCGGCGGCGGCTTCGTTGGCTTCGTGAATACTGGCGAGGATATGCCGGGTGTCTTCCAGGTAGCGGCCACCTGCCTCGGTCAGGCGCACGCTGCGGGTGGTGCGCAGCAGCAGCTTGACCCCGAGCTGGTCTTCCAGGGCGCTGACGGCGCGGGTGACGGCGGCCGGGGAGATGTCCAGGCGGCGCGCGGCGGCGGCGAAGCTTTCCAGTTCGCCGACAGCGACGAACACCTTCATCAGGTGGATCTGGTCCATGCGGGCTCCTGTCCTGGGGGCTATGAGGTGTCGGGATTATGTTTCATCTGAAGGTTTTGTGTTGCCTGTACAGGCCTCATCGCCGGCAAGCCAGCTCCCACAGGTATTACACAGGCTATGAAGGCTGCGGGATTCCTGTGGGAGCTGGCTTGCCGGCGATGAGGCCAGCACAGGTAACTCAGGCATCCAGCACCAACGCCTGCCCTCCCTCTTCCACCTTCGCCGGAACAGCACAGCAGATCAGCACCGACCCCGCCTCCGGCATCTCTGCCGGTGGATTGGGGTAATGCACCTGGCCGCTCACCAGCCGAGTCTTGCAGGTACCACACGAGCCGCCCCGGCAACTGAACTCCGGCGCCAGCCCGCACGCCTCGGCCAGTTCCAGCAGCGTGCCGCTACCGGGTGCCCAACGCGCTTCCTTGGCAGATGCGGAAAAATACACCGGCACGGGTTCATCGGCAGCGGGCGGCTGTTGCAGAATCGGCTGGTCAGTATCGGTGTGCCGCCGCAGGGTCGACGGGCCAAACGCCTCGGCGTGAATCCGCGCATCCGGCACATGTACCGCGCGCAGCCCTTCATACAGTTCCTGGGTAAAGCTACCCGGCCCGCACAGGTAGAAATCGTAGTCGTCCAGCGCCAGCGTTGCCTTGACCTGTTCAATGCCCAGCCGGCCGGCAAACTCATAATCACGACCGACCAGCGCTTGCTCTTCTGGCTGACTCAGGGCCCGGTGAACCTGCAGCAGATCGCCGGCCTTTTGCCGCAAGCTCGCCAGTTCCTGCTGGAACGGCAGGTCGGCCAGGCTGCGCGCGCCATGAAACAAATGAATGCGTCGCGCCGGCCCCGTGCTCACCTGCTCGCGCAGCATGGCCAGCAGCGGCGTAATGCCAACGCCTGCGCCGATCAACACCAGCGGCCGCGCGTTTTGCTGATCAAGCGTAAAGCTGCCCATGGGCGGCCGTACACTCAACACATCACCGGCCACAACGCACTCATGCAGATACCTCGAAGCCGGCCCCTGCGCTTTGACGCTGATGCGCAGGTAGCCATCGGCGGGTGCACTGGACAAGCTGTAGGTGCGGATCAGCGCTGCTTCGCCATCACGCGGCACCTGCACGGGAAGGTGCTGGCCTGGCAAAAAGGCCACGCGGCTACCTGCGGGTGGTTCGAGATAGAACGAGCGGATATCACGGCTTTCCTGCTCCACCCGCAGCACGCGCCAAGCCTGCCATTGCCGCTGTTGCAGGCGCTGCTGCAAGCGCACCTCGGCCTCGGCCCAGGTACCGGTGCTAAGGCTGGTCGGCGCGTACGCCTTGAAGGCCCAGCGCAGGGAAACCGCAGCCGGGCGCCACACCACCTGCTCAACCTGCAGGGTCCATAGCCGTTCAGCGCCTTCGAAGGCCTGAATGGCCGGGCTGTCCAGCAGCACCTCGGCACGCCCGTAAAGTTGCAGCACATTGCCGTTGCTGAAGTCGATGAACAGCAAGCCTGCCTGCGGGTTGACCAACAGGTTGCCCAGGGTGTTGAAGTGCAGGTTGCCAGCATAGTCGGGAATGGTCAGTCGATTGCCTTCGACCTTGACGAACCCGGGCCGTCCACCTCGGTGGGAAACGTCCACCGAGCGCTGACCGTTGTCATGTTCGACATAGCTGGCGACAAAGAAAGTATCGGCGGCCTCGATCATGCTGATGGCCATGGCATCGAGTGTTGTTACATCGACACGTGTCTGGCTGGGCTCAGCGACACGGGTGTAGTCACGCAGCTGAATGTATTGCGGGCAGTTGCCGAACGATTGCTCCACGGTTACCTGCAACTGGCCTTGTGCTGTCTGCTGGATCTGCCCGTTGATACGGTTGCGCCGTCGAGTGTGCAGCTCGATACCCAGCAGGCCGACCGCCTGCCTGGCGGCCAGCCCCGGGGTGGCGGGGTCGTCTGCAGCCAGCGTGGTATCGATCATCAGTTGCCGAGGGTTCGGCGAACTCACAAACCCTTCCGGCCCTTCCAGCAACGTCGCCCAAGGCCGGCCTTGGCTATCTACGCTGGCGGCCACCATGAATGGCAACTGATGATAAAAAATGCGGTGCTGGTCGGGCATGTAGTCACGAATGACCTTCTGCCCGAACGCCTCCATGCGCTCTGCTACACCGGCCTTTTCCTGCAAGCTTTTCTCGCCCGCATGCCAGGGCGAGGGGCGATGGTCCGGGGACTGTTGCATAGTGGCGTTCCTCGCGGTGGCGGGGTATCAGGCGCTGGTCTGCAGCCCGATCACGGTGCGTGGCATGGCTACGAAGCCCGGCAGTGCCTCGATTCGCGCCAGCCAGCTGCGCACGTTGGCATAGGGCTCCAGCGACACGTTGCCCTCTGGTGCGTGGGCGATGTATGAGTAGTTGGCGATGTCGGCGATGGTGGGCGTGCTGCCTGCCAGGAATGGCGTCTTGGCCAGTTCGGCGTCGATCACTTTGAGCAGGGTGTGGGCGCGGGCAATCACTTCGTCGGTGTTGAACGAAGCACCAAACACCGTGACCAGGCGCGCGGCGGCGGGGCCGAATGCCAGCGGGCCGGCGGCAACCGAGAGCCAGCGTTGCACGCGGGCGGCGGCGGCGGGTTCTTCAGGCAGCCAGTTGCCGTTATCGTACTTTTTCACCAGGTAGACGAGGATGGCGTTGGAGTCGGCAATCACCGTGCCGTTGTCGTCGATGACCGGGACCTGGCCGAACGGGTTGAGGGCAAGGAAGTCAGGCTGCTTATGCGCGCCTTTGGCCAAGTCGACAAACACCAGCTCGGTGGGCAGGTTCAGCAGCGAGAGCATCAGCTCAATGCGGTGGGCATGGCCAGACTTGGGGAAGTTGTAGAGCTTGATCGGGTTCGACATGGGCTTGGCTCCTGGTCAGCACCGGGGTGGGCTGATGGAGCACATGCTGCACTGGTTCGGCGGACAGCAGAATGCGTGCAGCGGGGAAACCATAATTTCGCCTGGAGCAATAATCGCACGTTCAGGGGGATGTCCGCTCCCGCAGGTACCGCGCCAGCTTCGAATACTGCGCCATCCCTGTGGGAGCGGGCGTGCCCGCGAAGAGGCCGCCAGCCTCAAGCAAATACCTGATCAATGCATGTGTTTGAAATACCGGAACAACCCACGCGCAGCCTCGATCACCTGCGGCACGCAGGCCTGGATATCCTCTTCACTCATCTGGTCCAGCAACTCGAAGTTATCCTCCAGCCCGTGCAGCGAAATGGCCTTGAGCAGTAGGTCCTGCTCTGCTGGCAATTCGCTCCAAGCGGCAACCTGGGTACCGCGCATGTAGCCGAAGCACCACTCTTCCATGACGATCACGGTGCCCTGCTCGCCTTCGCTTTCCTCGAACAGCGGCTCGAACTGGTCAACGTTGTCGTCCAACGCCTCTTTCACCTGGCTGGCATAACGCAGCATCAGCGCCACGTAGGCCTCTTCATGCGCTGGCTTCTTGAACTTCGGTACCTTGCCGCCAGCCACTGTGGGCAACCAGTGCTCCGGGGTGACAGTGGACGGCGAACTGGCCAGTGCAGTGAAAAAGCCATTGAGCTCGGCCAGGTTGAGCACCGAATAGTCATTGCCGTAGGTGATAAGCAGGTCTTCGAGGCGGTCGAGTTCTTTTTCGCTGAGAGCGGGGAGCATGGGTGGGGATCCTGGTGAGGCAAAAGTGTGTGCACCCTAGCACATGCAATTCACGATGGGCTGCCCGCGCATACAGCGACGCGGGCAGATTACTCACCAAGGTAACCATTTGTTCAGCAAATGCTGCCTGCCAGTTCCAATCAATAGCCACAACAGAATGCGACATTTGCGCGGGCATAATCGCCCCGCCATGTGCAACCCTTTGGCTTGCAGATCGATCTCGCCACCCGCAAAGTCGTAGGAGGCCGAGGCCGTTGGGCCACTGCCTGTTCGGGTGGCAACAATCACCGGCAAGACGGGGACAAGCTGGCCCAGCACGGTCGACCACGCTGCGGAAACGTGGCCCGCACCAAAGCCTGCGACGACCAGCCCCTGATAGCCCTGAGCAGCCACGCCCTGCAACAATGCCGTGTCGGCGTCCAGGCACGCTTCCAGCAATGCAACGCGATGCTCGATGTGGTGGGGTAATGGCAATACTTCTTTGCGGCCAGGCGGCAGCCTGTACACCACAACACCCTCCACAATATGCCCCAGGGGGCCGCAACCGGGTGATTCGAACGCGGCCAGCGCCAGGCTGGCAGCCTTGCGAACACTTGCTGCACGGTGGACCAGATCATTCATCACCACCAGTACACCACGCCCCCGGCTGCTGTGCGCCAGTGCAACCTGCGCCGCAGCCAGCAAGTTGGCCGGGCCGTCGCTACCCGGATGACTGGCCGCGCGCATGGCCCCCGTCATCACCAATGGCTCATCGAACGGCCAGAGCAAATCAAGGAAGTAGGCGGTTTCTTCCAGGGTATCCGTACCTTGCGTCAGGATCACCGCCTGCGCCCCCCGCTCTACTTCACCTCGAGCCCAGGCGAGCACGTCGAGCAGCGCCGCGAATCCCAGCGAGGCACTGGCTAGCATCCCCAGCGTGGCAACCTCAAGGCTGGCCATTTCACGCAACTGCGGCACCTTGGCCAACTGCTCATTACAGCCAAGCTCTGGCCGCACAGCTGATAGACCAGACCCCGCTTGCATACTGACCGTGCCCCCCAGGCTGGCGATCGCCAACCTCGGCATCGCTCCCTGCCTTTTCATAGGCCACCCCCGGCAAGCACACCGACCAGTGGCACGATAGCCAGCGTGCAGATGGCCATCGACATCACATTGCCAATATAGCCATGCATGTAGCCCGGCAAGCGCTGGGAAATCGCCGCCGCCAGCGGGGGAGCAACCAGCGCGCCCAGTACCGCACTGGTCACAACCACTTGCCAGTTGCCACCATGGGCAAGCACAGTGGCCGGAACGATCGAGACAATCGGAATGTAGGTGGGGTACCAGCTGCGCGCCCGCCATTGCTGTCGCCAGAACACCACACCGACCAGAGACGCCAAGAACTGCCCGGCGATCATTGGCATCAACAGTAACGAACCGTAAGCAGGTTCCTCAGGGGCCAACTGATAAGCCAACAACGCGCCCAGCAGCAGGCCGAGGCTTGCCAGCTCATTGCCAAAGAAAGGTGCTTCGCTGAAATCGGCCAGCACGCGTCGTAAGGTCCAGATCACGCCATAATCGGGCGGCACCGCAACCGGTTCGGCTACGCTAGACCTTTCGCTCGGCCGCCCCCATGAAGAAAAAAGCTTGCACAGTATGAACGCCAAAATACTCGCCAGCGCCATGCCGCTCACATTGCCGACCACCGCTGGCAGCTGCAGTGGATAGCACAGGTAATTCACCACAATCAGGCTTGCGGGCGTAACCAGCAATGCACCCAGCAGTGCACCGCTAATCGTCACCTGCCAACCCCCACCAAACAGCAGCACAAAGGCTGCCGGCAGCGAGACAAAAGCGACGAAGGTCGGTTGCCAGCTGCCAGCGGCCAATGTCCAGCCCCACACAAGCTTCAACCCTTCACGTTCAGCGAAGCCCGCGGCCAGGTAAACCTGGTGCTCCACGGCGAAGTCCGTCCAGGCTTGCAGGCTGCGCCCTTCCTCCAGCGTTTCGGCGTGAGCATAGGCCTCGGCACGGGATTGGAAGGTGTAGCCGGTGTTGGCCAGTTCGGGCAGCACGATCAGGTTGGCGCCATCACGCACGGCCCGCTCGGCCAGTACCAGACCTCTGCTTAAGTTGCCGTCGCAGTGCTTGAGCCCTACTTGAGGGTCGTACTGGATGACGGCGATGCGTACGGGGCTGACGGGGGTACGGTTATCAGACATGGCGACTTCCTTTTTATGGTTGTCATCGAAGGGCGCCAGTAAAACGGGGTTGGGCTTGGGTGTGACAGTCGGGCAGTTCCTATGGAGCCAAAGGACAAGAGATCTGATGCAGTAGGAAAATTCGCTCCAGAACGAACAGGTCCCGCTATTTCCCAATTTGATAATGCGGGTAGTGGTCCAGCGTGAACCCCAGCCAGATACAAGCCCGAACTGGCACCCACACTCGCGGTTGTACTTCATCAGGCTGACGGCATCGTAGTAGGTACCTGCCCGATATGCGCAGCCGAGTGCGTTACGATCCGTCATCCAACGCTGTATGCGAATGTTTCGGGTATCGATATAGGGCGATATAGGTTCAGCCACATTGCTGCAGCGCAGCAGAAACTGGCACGCCGCTACGCGCCAAGGTGACCAGTCAACAGCGGCTGGGAGCGTCGACCCGGCGATTCTCGACCCGGTTGCTGATATCAAGGATGTCGAGCTTGCCCCCTGATCGGGTAACGCGATGGATGGCACCGGCTTTTGCCGGTGTTCGCGGCTGAAGCCGCTCTCATAGAACAAACTCTAACTTTTTGATTTAGCGAAACTTGTGGGAGCGGGCTTGTCCCGCGAACACCGGCAAAGCCGGTGCCAGACACCGGGTTGCCTTCTTCGCGGGACAAGCCCGCTCCCACAATGGACATTGTTCTCTGCGAGACAGCGCAGCCCGGAAGGGCTGGGTGATCTCCTACAGGGATTGCGTCAACCTGACGCCAGCACAGTACCTGTGGGAGCGGGCGCGCCCGCGAAGAATCCAACGCGGTGCATGGCACCGGCTGCGCCGGTGTTCGCGGGCTCGCCCGCTCCCGCAGGGGAATCGGCGCCAGCCATTGCGGTTGGCGCCGGGCCTCAGGGTTTACACCGCCAGCGCGCGCTCGCGCAGCTCGCTGTTGAGGATGCGGTCGTTTTCGCTGTAATCGACCGGGCAGTCGATCACGTGCACGCCCGGGGTCTTGATGCAGTGCTCCAGCAGCGGCAGCAGGCCTTCGGCGCTTTCCACGCGGTGGCCGTTGGCACCGTAGGCTTCGGCGTATTTGACAAAGTCCGGGTTGCCGTAGTCCAGGCCGAAATCGGTGAAGCCCATGTTAGCCTGCTTCCAGCGGATCATGCCGTAGCCGTCGTCACGCAGGATCACCACGGTGATGTGCATGCCCAAACGGACTGCAGTTTCCAGCTCCTGGCTGTTCATCATGAAGCCGCCGTCACCGCACACCGAAATTACCGGGCGGTCCGGGTGCACCAGGTGCGCCGCCATGGCCGATGGCAGGCCAGCGCCCATGGTCGCCAGGGCGTTGTCCAGCAGCACGGTGTTCGGTTTGTGCGCCTTGTAGTTACGGGCAAACCAGATCTTGTAGATGCCATTGTCCAGGGCAACGATGCCTTCGGACGGCAGTACGCGACGGATGTCGGCCACCAGGCGCTGCGGGTAGACCGGGAAGCGGTTGTCGTCGGCGCCTTCAGCGATCTGCGCTTCGTTGGCTTCACGGATGGCCATCAGGCGAGTGAAGTCCCAGTGCGAAGTATCGGTCAGGGCTTCGCCGATCTGCCACACGGCGTTGGCGATGTCGCCGATTACTTCAACCTGTGGGAAGTAAACTGCGTCGACTTCGGCAGAGCGGAAGTTGATGTGGATGACTTCGGTGCCGCCACGGACCATGAAAAAGGGTGGCTTCTCGATTACGTCGTGGCCGATGTTGACGATCAGGTCGGCCGCTTCGACAGCGCGGTGTACGAAGTCACCGGACGACAGCGCAGCGTTGCCCAGGAAGCGCGGGTGGCGCTCGTCGACCACACCTTTACCCATCTGGGTGGTGATGAACGGGATACCGGTCTTGTCGATCAGCTGCTTGAGGACCTTGGCGGTCATCTTGCGGTTGGCACCGGCGCCGATCACCAGGATCGGGTTACGGGCGGCCAGCAGCTTCTCAACAGCAGCTTCAATGGCCACGTGCTCAGCCAGCGGGCGACGGTGCAAGCTGCGCGGGATCGGCAGCGCGTCGGTCTGCTCGGCGGCGATGTCTTCCGGCAGTTCCAGGTGAACGGCACCCGGCTTTTCTTCTTCAGCCAGGCGGAACGCTTCGCGCATACGGGCCGGGATATTGTCGGCCGAGGCGAACTGGTGGGTGTACTTGGTGATGGGGTCCATCATGCCGCACACGTCAATGATCTGGAAGCGGCCCTGCTTGGACTTCTTGATCGGCTTCTGCCCGGTGATCATCATCATCGGCATGCCGCCCAGGTAGGCGTAGGCGCTGGCGGTTACCAGGTTGGTCGCGCCGGGGCCGAGGGTCGACAGGCTGACGCCGGTCTTGCCGGTCAGGCGACCGTAGGTGGCAGCCATGAAACCTGCAGACTGCTCGTGACGGGTCAGTACCAGCTTGATCTTCGACTTGCGCAGGGATTCGAGCAGGTCGAGGTTTTCTTCACCGGGAATGCCGAACACATATTCGACACCTTCGTTTTCCAGGCATTGCACAACGACATCGGCGGCCTTGGCCATCTTGCTTGCTACCTCAAGTGATGGGACGGTGGAAGTCCAGAAATGCGCAGCACGGTACGCTGGCATCGCTTGGCACGGGGGCAGGAATGCCCCGAACCAAAGTCTTGACGTAGGGTGAGTGCGGGAAAGTCACGTTCATGTGATGGGAATATTGTCGCAGCCGGAGCGCTTCGCAATCCGTGTAGGAGCGGCCTTGTGTCGCGATCGGGCGCGCAGCGGCCGTAAGGCAGGCGCCGCGGTTTATCTGGGAGATCGGGGATGCAGGTTTGGCGGCCGCTGCGCGGCCGATCGCGACGCAAGGCCGCTCCTACAGGGGACCGCGTGAGGCAGGGACTTTTTGAGGGCCCACAAAGACAAAACCCCTACCTGCATGTGCAGATAGGGGTTTTGCGAAATGAATCTTGACGATGACCTACTCTCACATGGGGAAACCCCACACTACCATCGGCGATGCATCGTTTCACTGCTG
>NZ_JBJDNB010000055.1:0-26584 GCF_044900445.1 Pseudomonas sp. NPDC089407 | reverse complement strand
GGGTTGCCTTCTTCGCGGGACAAGCCCGCTCCCACAATGGCCATTGTTCTCTGCGAGACAGCGCAGCCCGGAAGGGCTGGGTGATCTCCCACAGGATCACCACAGGCCATGGAAGCAGCGCGATACCTGTGGGAGCTGGCTTGTCGTGGCGACGAACCGCGGCGACGGGCCGCAAAGCGGCCCCAATATTCCTAATCAGGTCGCCGAACTGTACCGACGAACCCCATTCTCCTGCCGCGTCAACTGCGCCGCCACACTGCCCGGCACCGGGAACAGCACCAGGTGGTCTGCCTTCACCGCGATCCCTACATCCGCACCCACCTCATGGTCGTTATGGCTCGGGAAGATCGCTTCCAGCTGGCTGCCGGTCGGCAGTTGCAGGCGGTACAAGGTCGAAGCGCCAAGGAAACTCTTGCCGACAACGCTCGCCCGTAGCGGGCTGTCCGCTGCATGCACGATATCGTCCGGGCGCAGCAGCACGTCTACCGAGCTGCCCGGCGCCATGATGTAAGCACGGTTACCGCGCAGTTCACCCAGTTCGGTATTGACCGCCTCGTGGCTGCTCATCTGGCCGCGGATGAAGTAACCCTGGCCAATGAAGCTGGCCACGAACGGTGTCTGCGGCTCATGGTACAGGTTGTACGGCGTGTCCCACTGCTCCAGGCGGCCTTCCTTGAACACCCCGACCTGGTCGCTGACGGCAAAGGCTTCTTCCTGGTCATGGGTGACCAGGATGGCGCTGGTGCCACGGCTTTTGAGGATATCGCGCACCTCATGGCTCAAGCGACGACGCAGCTCCACATCGAGGTTGGAGAACGGCTCGTCGAGCAGCAGCAGCTGTGGCTCGGGCGCCAGTGCACGGGCCAGGGCGACCCGTTGCTGCTGGCCGCCGGACAGTTCATGCGGATAACGCCCGCCCAGGCCGCCCAGCTTGACCAGCTCGAGCATCTCTTCGATGACAGCGGCCTGGCGTGGGTGCTTGGCAATGCCGAAGGCAATGTTCTGCGCCACGGTCAGGTGCGGGAACAGCGCATAGTCCTGGAACACCATGCCGATGCGACGCTTCTCCGGGGCCAAGGTGAAGCCGGCGCGGGAAATGACCTCGCCCGCCAGCTGGATTTCACCGTCGTGCACCGGCTCGAAACCGGCGATGGCGCGCAGGGTGGTGGTCTTGCCGCAGCCGGATGAACCCAGCAGGCAACCAATGTCGCCTGCATTCAGGTGCAGGTTGAGGTTCTGGACGATGCGCTGGTCGCCGTAGCCGCAGGCGAGGTTGCGCAGGTTGAGCAGTAGGGGTTGACTCATGCGTGGTGGTAAGCCGGTTCTACAAGGAATTCGAGAAGCGCCTTCTGTGCATGCAGGCGGTTTTCAGCCTCGTCCCAGGCGACCGAACGTGGGTCGTCGAGCAGGTCCTGGCTGATTTCCTCACCACGGTGGGCGGGCAGGCAGTGCATGAAGAGGACATCGGGTGCCGCCAGGTCAAGCAATTCGCGGGTGACCTGGTAAGGCGCGAAATGCGCCAGGCGCCGTGCAGTTTCCTCCTCTTGGCCCATGGAAGTCCAGACATCGGTGACCACAAGGTGTGCATCACGCACTGCTTCCCTGGCGTCGCGGATGATCTGCACGCGGTCGCCGCCCAGCGCCATGAAACGCTGATCCGGCTCGTAGCCTTCAGGGCAAGCAATGCGCAGTTGGAAGTCGAACTGCCTGGCGGCCTCGATATAGGAGTTGCACATGTTGAAACCATCGCCGATCCAGGTCACCGTCTTGCCCTGGATCGAGCCGCGGTGCTCAAGGAAGGTCTGCATGTCGGCCAGCAGCTGGCACGGGTGTGACTCGTCGGACAGGCCGTTGATCACCGGCACGCGTGATTTGGCGGCGAACTCGGTCAGGGTGCTGTGGGCGTGAGTACGGATCATCACCACGTCGAGCATGCTCGACAGCACGATGGCGCTGTCGCCGATCGGCTCGCCACGGCCCAGCTGGGTGTCGCGCGGCGACAGGAAGATGGCCTGGCCACCGAGCTGAATCATGCCGGCCTCGAACGACACGCGGGTACGGGTCGAGGACTTTTCGAAGATCATGCCCAGCACGCGGTTCTTCAGTGGTTCGAACAGCACGCCTCGTTTGCGCAGGTCCTTCAGCTCGATGCCGCGGCGGATCACCCCGAGCAATTCGTCGGTGGTGAAGTCCAGCAGGGAGAGAAAGTGCCTAGCGCTCATGATTGACTACCTTATCTGCAACGGTATGCAGGTCGACCGTATGGTTTTTTTTGACAACGGGAGTGACCTGCGGCGTAAGCCGCACGGGGCGGACGAAATAGGGAAAGGCGCAATACTATAAGTAAATGTCGCCTGAAGCCAAGGGGGGAAACAGCGGCCTGATCGCAAAGGGTGTTGCAAAGGGTGTCTTTACCCGTCGGCCCGTGCTGTTTTTTATTTGCTACACAGGGTTGTACACGGCTTGCTGGCAATTTGGCAAATGGCCGTCGCAAATCGTGCGCCTGATGTCGGTGGATTCACGCGGCGAAGCGCGCTGGCAGGGGAGAGGGGCGGGGCGCATAGTCACCGTTTCACAACTCTTCACCACAACAAGGCAGAGGCGGCCATGACCAAGACCCTGCATCACCGTGCCTGTCACCTGTGCGAAGCGATTTGCGGGTTGAACATCGAAGTCAGCCACGAAGACGACGGGCGGGCGTTGATCAGTTCGATCAAGGGTGACCCCCAGGACCCGTTCAGCCGCGGCCATGTCTGCCCCAAGGCCGTGGCCTTGCAGGACATCCAGAACGACCCTGATCGCCTGCGCCAGCCGCACAAACGAACAGGTGAGCAATGGCAGGCCATTGGCTGGGATGAAGCCTTCGCCCTGGCTGCCGAAAAGTTGTGGGCGGTCCAGCAAGCCCATGGGCGCAATGCCGTGGCGGTGTACCAAGGTAACCCGAGCGTGCACAACTATGGGTTGATGACCCACAGCAACTACTTCCTCGGCCTGCTGAAAACCCGTAATCGCTTCTCGGCCACCTCGGTGGACCAGTTGCCGCAGCACCTGGTCAGCCACCTGATGTATGGCCACGGTCTGTTGCTGCCGATCCCGGACATCGACCATACCGACTTCATGCTGATCCTGGGCGGCAACCCGCTGGCCTCCAACGGCAGCATCATGACCGTGCCAGACGTGGAAAAGCGCCTCAAGGCCCTGCGGGCGCGGGGCGGGCGGCTAGTGGTGGTTGACCCTCGGCGTAGCGAAACGGCAGCCATGGCAGACAGCCATCTGTTCATCCGCCCCGGTGGCGATGCGGCCCTGTTGTGCGGCGTGCTCAACACCTTGTTCGCAGAAGGCCTGGCGCGTGGTTCGCACTTGGCGGTCAGTGGCCTGCAGCAGGTACGGGAGGCCATTGCGCCATTCAGCGCCGAAGCCATGAGTGCGCATTGTGGCATCGCAGCCACTGAGATCCGCCAGTTGGCACGGGATTTCGCCGCTGCCGACAAGGCCGTGTGCTATGGGCGCATGGGCATCTCGACCCAGGCTTTCGGCACTCTGTGCCACTGGATGGTGCAACTGATCAACCTGGTGACCGGCAACCTCGACCGTGAAGGCGGCGCGTTGTGCACGGAACCTGCTGTCGACCTGGTGGCGACCACCTCAGGTGGCCATTTCAACGCCTGGCAGAGCCGCGTGTCGGGCTTGCCCGAATACGGCGGCGAGCTGCCGGTGGCGGCGCTCGCCGAAGAAGTGCTCACCCCCGGCGAAGGGCAGGTGCGGGCGCTGGTGACCGTGGCCGGCAACCCGGTGCTGTCCACGCCTAACGGCCGTCAGCTGGATGCGGCGTTGGAGGGGCTGGAATTCATGCTCAGCATCGACCTCTACATCAACGAAACCACTCGCCATGCCGACCTGATCCTGCCCTCCACCTCGGCGCTGGAAAACGACCACTACGACAGCACCTTCAACCTGCTGGCCGTGCGTAACGTCACACGCTTCAACCGGGCGGTCCTGGCCAAGCCGCAAGGGGCGCTGCACGACTGGGAAATCTTCGTCGGCCTGGCGCAAGCGTTCGCCAAGCGTGCCGAGCTGGAATTGAAACCGACCTGGGCGCCCGCGCAGATGATCGATATGGCCCTGCGCAAAGGGCGCTACGGGGAGGCAACGCCGTGGCAACTTTCGCTGGCGACACTGGACGGCTACCCCCATGGTCTGGACCTCGGGCCGTTACGCGCCAACCTCGCTGCACGGCTGGCCACTGCCAGCCAGGCTGTTGAAGCGGCGCCCCAGCTACTGTTGGACGACCTGCAGCGTCTGGCACAACAAGCACCACCGGTGCCGGGCGAACTGCTGCTGATCGGCCGTCGCCATGTGCGCAGCAACAACTCGTGGATGCACAACTTCCATCGCCTGGTCAAAGGCAAGCCACGCCACCAATTGCTGATGCACCCGCAAGACCTCCAGCAGCGGCAGTTGCAGGACGGCCAGCGGGTGCGTATCCGCTCGCGTACGGGCGAACTGGAAGTGGAAGTGCAGGCCTGCGAGGACATGATGCCGGGTGTGGTCAGCCTGCCCCATGGCTTCGGCCATGCTCGTCACGGTGTGCACCTGCAGATTGCCCAGGCGCAGCCGGGCATCAGTGCCAACGACCTCACCGATGAGCGCTTGCGCGACCAGGTCTCTGGCAACGCTGCGCTCAATGGCGTGCCCGTGCAGGTAGAGGCCGCGTGAGGAACGGTAAGGCCGAGCATGCTGCTCGGCTTTCCGTTACAATGCGTCACCGTGCCGACGACCGCGTCGGAAAGTTCAGCTGAGGTGCTAGATGGATATCATCGATACGATCAAAGAGCAGATTGCCAACAACACCATTCTGCTTTACATGAAAGGCTCGCCGAATGCCCCGCAGTGCGGGTTCTCGGCCAAGGCGTCGCAGGCTGTGATGGGTTGTGGCGAAAAGTTCGCCTACGTCGACATCCTGCAGAACCCGGAAATCCGCGCCAACCTGCCAAAATACGCCAACTGGCCGACCTTCCCGCAGCTGTGGGTAGCCGGTGAACTGGTTGGCGGCAGCGACATCATGCTGGAAATGTTCCAGAACGGCGAGCTGCAGACCCTGATCAAGGACGCTGCTGCCAAGGCCAAAGCTTCCGAAGCCTGAGCTTCTGGCAAGCATGAAAAAACCCGCTGATCGCGGGTTTTTTTATATGGCGAGTATTTATTCTTCGCCCATCTGCGACTGCAGGTAGTTCTCGATACCGATCTTGTCGATCAGCCCCAACTGGGTTTCCAGCCAGTCAATGTGCTCTTCTTCGGACTCGAGGATATCTTCAAGCATGTCACGCGAGCCGAAGTCGCCAGCGGTTTCGCAATGGGCGATGGCAGCCTTGAGATCGGCCAGGCCTTTCTTCTCGAGTTTCAGGTCGCACTCGAGCATTTCCTTGGTGTGCTCGCCAATCAGCAGCTTGCCCAGGTCCTGAACGTTGGGGATGCCTTCGAGGAAGAGAATACGCTTGATCAATTTGTCAGCGTGCTTCATCTCGTCGATCGATTCCTTGTACTCGTGCTTGCCGAGTTTATTCAGGCCCCAATCTTCGTACATGCGTGCGTGCAGGAAGTACTGGTTGATCGCGACCAGCTCGTTTCCGAGGATCTTGTTGAGATGCTGGATGACGCTTACGTCGCCTTTCATTTGGGTTCCTGCCCTGTAGAAGTGTGCCAATACCCGGAAGTTTGAGCCCGATACTTAGGTGTGTCAAACCTAAGTTCTTGAATAATAAGTGAAAATTAATAGGAATAAGAATGTTTGTGAACCGCGTTGGAACGCTAACTTATTGAATTTCGGGCATAAAAAAACCGGACGCTAGGTCCGGTTCTTGAAATTCTGGCTTTCAGGCGGCGGTAAATTCTACAGGGTAGGGCAGGGCTGCCTGGCTGACCTGAAGCTCGGTCAGGGTCTCGCGGACCACCTGCTTGGCCACGCAGGCGCATTTGCCACACTGGCTGGCGACGTTGGTGGCGGCTCGCACTTCCTTGTAACTGCAGCATCCTTCATAGATCGCATCGCGGATCTGTCCGTCGGTAACGCCGACACAAAGACACACATACATAAGGGCTGACCATCGCTGGTTTGAGTCGATGGGTGGAGCTTAATGTTAATGAGAATGCTTGTCAAAGGACTTTCTGAAAGGGCCGTGCTTGAGCGACCGGCGGTTGCCCGATTGTTGGATTCGGCCTGTCATCAGAAGCCGTGTATGATGGTCGGCCTTTGTTGGATGTCGGGCAAGCCCGTCTGGCCCGGCAAACGGTTTTTCACCCTCATCAGGAGATTACAATGAGCGTACTCGTTGGTAAGAAAGCCCCCGATTTCACCGTCCCGGCCGTGCTGGGCAATGGCGAGATCGTCGACAGCTTCAACCTGGCCTCGGCCATCAAGGGCAAGTACGGCCTGGTGTTCTTCTACCCGCTGGACTTCACCTTTGTCTGCCCGTCCGAGCTGATCGCCCTGGACAACCGCATTCCTGACTTCCAGGCGCGCAACGTGGAAGTGATCGGCGTGTCGATCGACTCGCACTTCACCCACAACGCCTGGCGTAACACCCCGGTCAACAACGGCGGTATCGGTCAGGTGAAATACACCCTGGCTGCCGACATGACCCACGAAATCTGCAAAGCCTACGACGTAGAGTCCGAAGGCGGCGTAGCCTTCCGTGGCGCCTTCCTGATCGACACCAACGGTGTTGTCCGTTCGCAGATCATCAACGACCTGCCACTGGGCCGTAACATGGACGAGCTGCTGCGCCTGGTAGACGCCCTGCAATTCCACGAAGAGCACGGCGAAGTCTGCCCTGCCAACTGGAAAAAAGGCGACAAAGGCATGAACGCTTCGCCAGAAGGCGTTGCAGCCTACCTGAGCGAGAACGCTGGCAAGCTGTAATTGCTGCGTGCATAAAAAAACCGGCCCTGGTGGCCGGTTTTTTTAGCTTCAAGTTTCAAGCTACAAGCTCCAAGAAGAACCGAGCGCATGCGGCCTGCTTTTTCTTGCAGCTTGCAGCTTGCAGCTTGCAGCTTCTAGTCGTTGAAGTCGCGCCAGCCGCCCATCTCTTTCCAGCGGTTGACGATGCCGCAGAACAGCTCGGCCGTCTTCTCGGTGTCATAACGCGCCGAGTGCGCTTCACGCCCGTCGAAGTCGATGTCGGCGCTCTGGCAGGCCCGCGCCAGCACGGTCTGGCCATACGCCAGGCCGGCCAGGGTGGCGGTGTCGAAGCTGGAGAACGGGTGGAACGGGTTGCGCTTCAGGTCATTGCGCGCCACGGCGGCATTGAGGAAGCCCAGGTCGAAGCTGCTGTTATGGCCGACCAGAATCGCCCGTTTGCAGCCATTGGCCTTGAGCGCCTTGCGCACGCCACGGAAGATGTCGGTCAGCGCGCTTTCCTCACTGACGGCCATGCGCAGCGGGTGGTCCAGCTTGATCCCGGTGAACTCCAGCGCGGCCTGCTCGATATTGGCACCCTCGAATGGCTCCACCCGGTGGAAGTAGGTGTGCTCGGGGAACAGGAAGCCTTTCTCGTCCATGCCAATGGTGACGGCGGCAATTTCCAGCAGCGCGTCGGTGGCGCTGTTGAAACCACCGGTCTCCACATCCACCACTACCGGCAGGTAGCCACGGAAGCGCTCGGCCATCGGGTGGCGTGAACCGCTACTGCCCTGGGTGTCCAGGTCGTCTTCGTACAGGTCTTCGCTCACGCGTTTTCCTCCAGCAGGCGCCAGCGCAGTTTTTCCCCGGCGCGCAGCGGAACTACGGTCTGCTCGCCAAATGGCAGGCTGTCCGGAGCGGTCCATTCTTCGCGGACCAGGGTAATGCTGTCGGTGTTGGCCGGCAGGCCATAGAAGGCCGGGCCGTGCAGGCTGGCAAAACCTTCCAGCTTGTCCAGCGCGTTGCGCTGCTCGAACGCTTCTGCGTACATCTCGATGGCCGCATAGGCGGTGTAGCAACCGGCACAACCGCAGGCAGCTTCCTTGGCGTGACGGGCGTGCGGCGCCGAGTCGGTGCCGAGGAAGAACTTCGGGTTGCCGCTGGTGGCCGCGTCCAGCAGCGCCACCTGGTGGGTGTTGCGCTTGAGGATAGGCAGGCAGTAGAAGTGCGGGCGAATGCCGCCAACCAGCATGTGGTTGCGGTTGTACAGCAAGTGCTGGGCGGTGATGGTCGCGCCGACGTTGGCCGGGGCCTCGGTAACGAACTGCGCGGCATCGCTGGTGGTGATGTGTTCGAACACCACCTTCAGCGTCGGGAAACGCTCGACCACACGGCGCATGTGTTCATCGATGAAGCGCTTCTCGCGGTCGAACACGTCGATCTCGCTGCGCGTCACTTCACCATGCACCAGCAGAGGCATGCCAACTTCCGCCAGTGCCTCGATGGCCGGGAAGATGTTGTCGATGCTGGTTACGCCCGAATCGGAGTTGGTCGTGGCGCCGGCAGGGTACAGCTTGGCGGCGTACACGATGCCGCTGGCCTTGGCCGCACGCACGTCCTCGGGGCTGGTACGGTCGGTGAGGTACAGCACCATCAGCGGCTCGAAGCGGCTGCCGGCCGGGCGGGCGGCAAGGATGCGCTCACGGTAAGCGCCGGCTTCGGCGGCATTGCGCACCGGTGGCACCAAGTTGGGCATGATGATGGCACGGGCGAAGGTACGCGCCACGTCGGCAACGGTGTGGGGCAGGACGGCACCATCGCGCAGATGGATGTGCCAGTCGTCGGGGCGCAGGAGGGTCAGGCGATCGGACATTGGGGATTCCAGGCGGGTCGAACTCAAGCGCCAATACTACCGGAAAACCCAAGGGCGAGTGCGGCTATCAAGTTTTGCGGGCGGCGTCCGATAGCCTGCAGGTAAGCCGTCAGAATTTGTGGAGCCGCCCGTGCGCCAGCGTTACCTAGCCCTGTTGACCTTGTTCGCCAGCCTCCCGGCCGGCGCACTGACTTTCCAGACGCGCATGGAAAACATTGCCTGGAAGGTCGAGGGTGACCCGTTTGAATGCCGCCTGATCCAGCCGATCGACGGTTTTGGCAGCGGTGAGTTCGTGCGCCGGGCGGGCGAGCAGCCGGTATTTCAGCTGCGCTCGGGCAGCAACGTACTGGGTGCCGGCAGCGCCAGCCTGCTGGCGGCCGCCGCGCCTTGGCAGCCCGGGCGTGGCGACATCAACCTGGGCAGCGTGCGCCTGGCCCGCACCGGTGTGCTGTTCAACTCGTCCCAAGGCCAGGCCAGCCGCCTGATCAACGGCTTGCTCGATGGCCGCAGCACGGTGGTGCGCAATTACACCGGCGAGGCAGGCAGGCCGATGGAAGTCCGGGTTTTGCCGGTCAGTTTCGCCAAGGCCTATAGTGACTTCCTGGTCTGTGCCGCCAAGCTGCTGCCGATGAACTACGACCAGGTACGCCAGACCCAGGTCGGCTTCCCCGGGGGCGGAATCGAGCTGGATGACGCGGCCAAGGCAAGGTTGGACGTGATCCTCGATTACATGAAGGCCGACCCCACGGTTAACCATATCGAGCTCAATGGCCATTCCGACAACAGCGGCAACCGCCTGACCAACCGCGACCTGTCGCGCCGCCGCGCGTTGTCGGTAGCCGATTACCTCAAGGCCCATGGCGTGGCGGACGCGCAGATTACCGTGCGCTTCCATGGTGAGCGGTATCCGTTGGCGAAGAACAACAGTGCGGCGAACCGGGCGCGGAACCGGCGGGTGAATATTGAGCTGGAGCGGGTGGTGGTGGTCGAGAAGCCGGTGGAGAAGGCTGTTGAGAAGCCGGCGGCGCCGGCGCCAGGCACAGCCGGTTCGGCTGCTGCTCCGCTCTCGGGCGTGCCGGGGGCGAAAGCGCCCTGAGGTCTGGTTGATTGATTGATTGGTTGGTTGGTGCATGCCTTGAGGCTGTATCAAGGCGAACAGGTGTTCGCCACAACATTTTCAGCGCCTGTGAGATCGAGCGCCGCCCGCGCGGCGCTTCGCGGGGCAAGCCCGCTCCCACAGTCTGTTTCAGGCCAATTATTCCTGTGAGGTCACCTCTGTCCGCCTTGTTTGTTCCCTTCGATATTGAAGGGGGCGCCGCGGCTTTTCATCAATCTCCAGGCATACGCCCAGGGTGCGCGCATACAAGGCACAGGAATGATTGGCCCGAAACAGATGTGGGAGCGGGCTTGTCCCGCGAAGCGCCGCGCGGGCGGCGCTCGATCTCACAGGCGCTGAACCTCTTGTGGCAAGCCCCAAACCACGTCGCGCCGCTGAAAGTTCCTGTCGCTTTGTCGTCAGAAGCTGTCGCCCCACTGTAAATTTATCCGCAACGTCGTTAGAATCGACCCCTTTCCGTACAACCCCGTGGAGTGATGGCATGGCGGACGTAAAAAAGGTCGTACTGGCGTATTCCGGCGGCCTTGATACTTCGGTGATTCTCAAGTGGCTGCAGGATACCTACAACTGCGAAGTGGTGACCTTCACCGCTGACCTGGGTCAGGGCGAAGAGGTCGAGCCGGCCCGTGCCAAGGCCCAGGCAATGGGCGTTAAAGAGATCTACATCGACGACCTGCGCGAAGAATTCGTGCGAGATTTCGTGTTCCCGATGTTCCGCGCCAACACCGTCTACGAAGGCGAGTACCTGCTGGGTACTTCCATCGCCCGTCCGCTGATCGCCAAGCGCCTGATTGAAATCGCCAATGAAACCGGCGCTGATGCCATTTCCCATGGTGCCACCGGTAAAGGCAACGACCAGGTGCGCTTCGAGCTGGGCGCCTACGCCCTGAAGCCAGGCGTGAAAGTGATCGCGCCATGGCGTGAGTGGGACCTGCTGTCCCGCGAGAAGCTGATGGACTACGCCGAGAAGCACGGTATTCCGATCGAGCGCCACGGCAAGAAGAAGTCGCCGTACTCGATGGATGCCAACCTGCTGCACATCTCCTACGAAGGCGGTGTCCTGGAAGATACCTGGACCGAGCACGAAGAAGACATGTGGCGCTGGAGCGTCTCGCCTGAGAACGCCCCGGACCAGGCCACCTACCTCGAGCTCACCTACCGCAACGGCGACATCGTTGCCATTGACGGCGTCGAGAAATCCCCGGCCACCGTTCTGGCCGACCTTAACCGTATCGGCGGCGCCAACGGCATCGGCCGCCTGGACATCGTCGAAAACCGTTACGTCGGCATGAAGTCGCGTGGCTGCTACGAGACGCCAGGCGGTACCATCATGCTCAAGGCGCACCGTGCCATCGAGTCGATCACCCTGGACCGCGAAGTCGCTCACCTGAAAGATGAGCTGATGCCGAAATACGCCAGCCTGATCTACACCGGCTACTGGTGGAGCCCGGAGCGCGTGATGCTGCAGCAGATGATCGACGCTTCGCAGGTCAACGTGAATGGCGTAGTTCGCCTGAAACTGTACAAGGGCAACGTCACCGTGGTCGGCCGCAAGTCGGACGATTCGCTGTTCGATGCCAACATCGCTACCTTCGAAGAAGATGGCGGCGCCTACAATCAGGCGGACGCTGCCGGCTTCATCAAGCTCAACGCTCTGCGTATGCGCATTGCTGCCAACAAGGGCCGTTCGCTGCTCTGATTGCTGGCTTGTGCAATAAAAAACCCGGCTCAAGCCGGGTTTTTTATTGCCTGCTCGAATTCAAAGGCTTTCAACTGGACGGGGTGACGCCATCGCTTTCAAGTGCGCTGATCGACAATTGCGCACATTGACGTTTATCCAGATTGCAGAAGCGCCATATGCGTGAGGGCACGGGCGGTAGGGCAAGCGCATGCAACAGATGCTGTTCCATCAGGTGATAGGCGTCGGGGCCAGAGAACATGAATGTGACGGGCTCGCCCGGCAACCCTTTGTGGACCACGGCAGGTGTGGGGGCACTGCTCAGGGTTGGCGCGCCGTCGGGTGCCGGTCTGCCTGGTGACGGGCTGTAGAACGACTTGTAATTGAAATTCAGCGTCAGGAAAAACAACGCGGTCAGGAAAAACGGAAAGCCTACCAGGAACCAGGTGTACAGCTTTTGGCTGGACTCGCTGAGAAACGGCAGTGTGGCAAGGGCGGAGGCTTCGATAATCCCCGCGAAGATGGCAATGATCGTCAGCGGGGCAACAGGTTGTGCTTGAGTCATGAGGGCCATCTCCAGCGGTTTTGCCCATCATTACCTTACAGCACTACTCAACTAAAACTGGACTGCTTTCCAGGTGAGGAATAATCGCAAACAGGCCATGCAGCCTTCTTTTTTAACGTGCTTGAGTCGGATATCTCTGCAGCTGACGGTCTTTTATCAACTGGTGTTTTTTTGCAGGCTGGTGATACCGTCATTTCGGTAATAAGGAAGTGGCTTGTTACAACGATAGTAATGGGGCGTAGGAAATTTCTGCAAATGTTGTAGGTTTTGTCTGCGTATGAGTTTCGTCGGCAAATCGCCGCGCCAACAGGCCTTCTGTCGGTTATCTTGGCGGGCCGAGGCCACAACAATGAATGGATATCGCATGAATAAAGTGCTTATCGTGGATGATCATCCGGTCATACGCCTTGCCGTACGCATGCTGATGGAGCGGCATGGGTATGAAGTCGTGGCGGAGACCGACAACGGGGTAGCGGCACTGCAGCTGACACGGCAACACCTGCCGGATATCGTGGTACTAGATATCGGTATCCCGAAACTGGATGGCCTGGAGGTGATTGCCCGCATGGCAGCCTTCAGCCCGCGCTGCAAGGTATTGGTGCTGACATCGCAGGCCCCAGGCAACTTTTCGATGCGCTGCATGCAGGCGGGGGCGGCGGGCTACGTGTGCAAGCAGCAGGAACTTACCGAGCTGCTGAGCGCAATCAAGGCAGTGTTGTCAGGTTACAGCTACTTCCCCAACCAGGCCCTGCATCCGTCACGCGGCAGGAGCGCAGGTAGCGAGGTGGATATGGTCAACCGTCTTTCAGCACGGGAAATGACGGTGCTGCAACAGCTGGCGCGCGGGCGTTCGAACAAGGAAATAGCCGACAGCATGTACCTCAGCAACAAGACGGTCAGTACTTACAAGTCGCGCCTGTTGCTCAAACTCAATGCGCGGTCGCTGGTCGACCTGATCGAGCTGGCGCAACGACAAGGCCTGAGCTGAGCGCCAAGCCTTGTAGCGTCCGCGCAGAGGCTTTGCCGAGATAACAGGGTTAGCGTTACAGGTCGTAGTCGAAGTCGGCCAGCTGCTTCTGCAAGCGCCGCTCTTCCAGCATGTTGTCGATGGTGCGGCGTTTGCTCAGGTTGGTCTTTGCGGTTTCTACCTGGGGCTCCGCGTCATCGTCTGCGGCAACAAAATCATCTTCGATCGACAGGTCGTCTTTATCGGTACTCATGAGTCGCTCCAAGCCAAGGGGCCATTGGCCGTCCTTATAACCAGAAAGCAGACGCTGGTAAAAAAGATTTTTTCAATCGCCCAGAGCGGTTTTCAGCTATCGCGTCAATCGTCGGAGGTTTTGTGCTTGTACTCGCACAAATCCTCGATCCTGCAGCTGCCGCACCTTGGCTTGCGCGCCTGGCACACATAGCGCCCGTGCAGGATCAGCCAGTGGTGGGCGTCTAGCAGGTAATCTTTTGGCACGAACTTGAGCAGTTTCTTTTCCACTTCGAGTACTGTTTTGCCGGGCGCGATACCCGTGCGGTTACTCACCCTGAAAATATGCGTATCCACTGCCATGGTCGGTTGGCGGAACGCTGTATTGAGCACCACATTGGCCGTCTTGCGACCGACACCCGGCAGCGCCTCCAGGGCTTCGCGGGTTTGTGGCACCTGGCTGTCGTGCAGCTCGATCAGCAACCGGCAGGCTTCGATGACGTTTTTGGCCTTGCTGTTGTACAAGCCGATGGTCTTGATGTACTCGCTAAGGCCTTCGACACCCAGGGCATAGATAGCCTCCGGGGTGTTGGCGATGGGGAACAGGCGGGCGGTGGCCTTGTTGACCCCGACGTCGGTGGATTGCGCAGACAGTGTCACCGCCACCAGCAGTTCGAACGGTGTGGTGTAGGCCAGTTCAGTCTTGGGGTCGGGGTTGTCTTCATGCAGCCTGCGAAAAATCTCCAGGCGTTTGGCGGCATTCATGAAATCAGAACTTTCCTTGACGACGTGGGTGGGCAGGGCCCGGACGCAGGCGATTGTACAAGGCCAACAGCAGTCCGAGCAGTAGCAGCGCACCGGGCGCGAGGCTGGCCAGGTGCAGGCCGGCAAACTCGGCCAACCATTGGCGGCTGGCACCGAGCAGCAGGCAGCTTGCAAAAACGGCGCAAAGGTATCTTGCCAGCAGGCGCCAGCGGCCTTGGCAGGGCAGCAAGTGGTCGCAGGCAAGGCATTGCAGGCACAACAATGCGGGGTAGTGGCCAAGGGCAAGTGCCATAGGCAACCACCAGGCACGCAGGGCCATTTGCAGGCAGCTGGCCAGGGCTGCGAGCAGTAGCAGGCTGGCGAGCACATAGGCCCAACTGGCCAGGCGCTGACGCAGGGGGGCCATCAACAGTTGGTGCAGGCCGACTGTGATTACCGTACACAGGCCGATGGTGGCGCCCTCGCGCAGTGTGCGGGTGGCACCCAGCAGAGGGATCAGGCTTGTGGCCAGCAGGTAGAACCTATTCATCTGCGTTGCCCTTCAGCAGCACGCTGCGCTGCTCATCAAAATACCCCAGCGCCTCCTGCAAAGCGGTGATGACGGCGCGCGAGGTCACGGTTGCACCAGCCAACTGGTCAAAGTCCCCCTGGTCCCGCTTCAGTGCCCAGTGTTCACCCAGCTGGCGGTTGGCGAACTGCCCCAGCCACTTCAACTGCGGGTCACCCAGGCGTGCGCCCAGCCCCGGGCTTTCCTGTTGCTCGACCACTTGGCTGCCGATCAGCCGACCGTCATTGGCGATGGCGACACTGAGCACGATCGGGCCGCTGTAGCCCTGTGTCTGGGTGACCAGGATAATGGCGCTTGGCTTGCCTGCCAGCGTGGCACGGTACGCTGCCAGGATACGGCTGTTGGGCCGATGTGCGGCGGGCCTTGGTAACGGCCTGTCCAGCGGCTGGTTGTCATAACTGCCTTCGGGCAGCACTGCCAGCCTTTGGCGGCTTTGCAGTTGCTTCTCGGCGCTGGCAATGGCCGGGCTGGTCCATTGCCGCCATGCAAAAGTGGCTGCTACGGCCAGTACCGTTGTCAGCAGCAGCAGGCCCACATCACGTGCCAGGTGCCTCATCGAACGGCCTGCTGGTGCCGCAGGGCGAGGCGATCAAGTGTGGGGGCTACCAGGTTCATCAACAGGATGGCGAACGCGGTACCCTCCGGATAGCTACCCCAGGTGCGAATCAGGTAGATCAGTAGCCCGCCGCCAAGGCCGAAATACAGCCTGGCCCACGCACTTCTGGGGCCGGATACCGGCTCGGTGGCAATGAAGAACGCGGCCAGCATCGTCGAACCGGAGAACAGGTGCAGCAGGGGGGAGCCGTTCGAGTCCGAGCCCGAACCGTTCCAGCCCAACAGGCTGAAAACGAACAGCCCTGTCAGCACGCCCAGCGGCGCATGCCAGCTGATCACCTTGCGCTGCAGCAGGAACAGGCCGCCCAGCAGAAAGGCCAGGTTGACCCATTCGCTATCGCGCCCACCCATGTTGCCGAAGCCAGGGTGGCTGGCAAACAGCTCGTCAATGGTCAGGCTGCGGTTGTGGCGCAGGCCGTCGAGCAGCGTCGGCCGGGCCCAGGCATCGATCTGATCGCCGCCAGTGAACACCTGCTGAACGCTGTCGAGCAGGCCAGGTACCGGCCCTGGCCAATGGTTCATCTGCAACGGGAAGCTCAGCAGTACGAAGGCATAACCGACCATGGCCGGGTTGAACAGGTTGCGCCCGACGCCGCCGAAGGCCTGCTTGCCGATGCCGATGGCAACGCCTGTAGCGACCACTGGCAACCACCAGGGTGCGAGTGTGGGAAGGGAGGCGGCCAGCAACACGGCAGTTACCAGAGCGCTGCCGTCATTCAGCGTTGCGCTCAAGGGTTGGGCGCGCAGCTTCAGCAGTGCGGCTTCACACAGCAGCGCCGTACTGGCGCACAACAACAGGTTCAGCAGAACCCCCCAGCCATGTAGCCACAGCAGGGCGAGCAGACCCGGCAGACAGGCCAGCAAGACCAGGCCCATGGTGGTACGTAGCTGCGGGTCGGCTTGGGCGATCATTGGGTGAACAGCCCGTTGAGACCGGAAAATGCCATGGCCATCACGCCGGCACCGATCAGTTCGATGGGCAGGCCGCGCAGTACGCCGGGGATGTCGGCATGCTCGGTGCGCTGGCGCAGGTCGGCGAACAAGGCCAGTGCCAGCCAGAAGCCGGCGCCGGCCAGCAGGGCTTGCAGTAGCGTGGATGACCAAGCGCTGTCATCGCTGGCCTGTTGCAGGGCCAGCCCCAGCGCTACTGCGTTGCTCGACAGCAGTGCTGGCAACCCCGCTACGGGCCAGGCCGGGCGCCATTTGGCCAGGAGCCAGGGTATGCCCCAGGCGAGCAGTGCCAGCCAGGGCAACCACAGGAACAGGGCAAGGTCCTGGATGTGCAACGGTGCAAGCACCCCTTGAGCCAGCAACTGAGCGCCGATCACACCCAGGGCAATGCACAGGGCGCAGGCCGAGCCGTGGACATGCAGGTGCAGCCTAGGCAGAGGCTGTTGGTGGAGGCACAGATGATTGACCAGCGCGGCGCTGATCAGTACCAGGATGTAGTCATTCATGAGATGACGATAGCCGGGAATCGGGGCGATTGTCCGGGTTTGCTGTGAGGGCCCCGGGGCCGCTTTGCGGCCCTATCGCGACACAAGGCCGCTCCTGCAGGGGATCACGGTTCCCTGTAGGAGCGGCCTTGTGTCGCGATGGGCTGCGAAGCAGACCCCGGCAAGAACGCTTACTTGATGCGCTGGCCTGGCTTGGCGCCGCTGTCCGGGCTCAGCAGGTAGATCTCCTCGCCACCAGGGCCGGCTGCCATGACCATGCCCTCGGATACCCCAAAGCGCATCTTGCGTGGCTTGAGGTTGGCTACCATCATGGTCAGGCGGCCCTCCAGCTTGGACGGATCAGGGTAGGCCGACTTGATGCCGGAGAACACGTTGCGGCGTTCGTCACCAATGTCCAGGGTCAGTTGCAGCAACTTGTCGGCGCCTGGTACGGCTTCGGCCTTGACGATCAGCGCCACGCGCAGGTCGACGGCCGCGAAGGTGTCGAATTCGATTTCCGCCGACAGCGGGTCCTTGGTCAGCTCGCCGTTGCCGGCCGGGGCCTTGGCTTCGGCCGCCAGCAGGTCTTCTTTGCTGGCCGCGACCATGGCTTCGACCTTGGCTGGCTCGATGCGGCTCATCAGTGCCTTGAACGGGTTCAGCGGGTGGTTTTCCAGGCGCGACTGGTGGTCGTTCCAGGTCAACGGGGCAACGTTGAGGAAGGCCTCGGCATCGGCAGCCAGCAGGGGCAGTACCGGCTTGAGGAAGATCACCAGCTGGCGGAACAGGTTGATGCCCTGGGCGCAGATGGCCTGTACTTCGTCCTGCTTGCCTTCCTGCTTGGCCAGCGACCACGGTGCCTTGTCGGCGATCCAGGCGTTGGCGCGGTCGGCCAAGGCCATGATTTCGCGCATGGCACGGCCAAAGTCACGGCCCTCGTAGGCTTCGGCGATGGACGGGGCAGCCGCCAGGAAGGCTTCAGTCAGCTCAGGCGCGGCATCACCGCTGACCATCACGCCTTCATTGCCCTTGTGAATGAAGCCGGCACAGCGGCTGGCGATGTTGACCACCTTGCCGACCAGGTCGGAGTTGACCTTCTGCACGAAGTCTTCCAGGTTCAGGTCCAGGTCGTCGACGCCACGGCCCAGCTTGGCCGCGTAGTAGTAACGCAGGTATTCCGGCTGGAGGTGATCCAGGTAGGTGCGGGCCTTGATGAAGGTGCCGCGCGACTTGGACATCTTCGCGCCGTTGACGGTCAGGTAGCCGTGCACGTTGACGGCGGTCGGCTTGCGAAAGCCCGCGCCTTCGAGCATGGCTGGCCAGAACAGGGCGTGGAAGTTGACGATGTCCTTGCCGATGAAGTGGTACAGCTCGGCCTTGGAGCCTTCGTTCCAGAACGCGTCGAAGTCCAGCTCCGGGCGGCGTGCACAAAGGTTCTGGAAGCTGGCCATGTAGCCAATGGGTGCATCCAGCCACACGTAGAAGTACTTGCCTGGCTCACCCGGGATTTCAAAGCCGAAGTACGGCGCGTCGCGGGAGATGTCCCACTCCTGCAGGCCCGAGTCCAGCCATTCGGCCAGCTTGTTGGCGACCGCATCCTGCAGGGTGCCGCTGCGGGTCCACTGCTGCAGCATGGCCTGGAAGTCCGGCAGCTTGAAGAAGAAGTGCTGCGAATCACGCAGTACCGGCGTGGCGCCGGAGATGGCCGACTTGGGGTTTTTCAGCTCGGTAGGCGCGTAGGTGGCGCCGCATTTTTCGCAGTTGTCGCCGTACTGGTCTTCAGCCGCGCACTTGGGGCAGGTGCCCTTGATGAAGCGGTCGGCCAGGAACATGCCCTTTTCCGGGTCGAAGTACTGGGTTACCGAACGGGTGGCAATGTGCCCGGCATCACGCAGGCGCGTGTAGATCAGGCTCGACAGTTCGCGGTTTTCTTCGCTGTGGGTGGAGTGGAAGTTGTCGAAGTCCACCAGGAAATCGGCGAAGTCGCTGCTGTGCTCGGCCTGGACATTGGCGATCAGCTGTTCCGGGGTGATGCCTTCCTTTTCGGCGCGCAGCATGATGGCCGAGCCGTGGGCGTCGTCGGCGCAGACGTAAATGCACTGGTTGCCGCGTAGCTTCTGGAAGCGCACCCACATGTCCGTCTGGATGTACTCCAGCATATGGCCAAGGTGGATCGATCCATTGGCATAGGGCAGGGCGCTGGTGACGAGAATCTGACGTGGCTCGGACATGGTGGCTCGGCTACTTATCTGGCTCGGGGTAAAAATAAGGGTGATCGGCCACTATAAAGGGCTGGCGAAGATATTTCACCCCGCATGCGCATCTGCTGACGGTTGACGGGTTAGGATAGGCGCCTGTTTTACATTCAGTTTGCCAATGGGAGTCTCCATGAGTGCCGTCACCCGTGCCGCCGTCGAAGGCGTGCTTCGCCAGTACACCGACCCCTACCTGAACCAGGACCCGGTCAGCGCCGGTTGTGTGCGCGCTATCGATATCCAGGGCGGGCAGGTCAGCGTGCAGTTGCAGTTGGGGTATGCCGCAGGGCTGTTCAAGAACGGCTGGGCCCAGGTGCTGCAGACCGCCATCGGCAACCTTGAGGGTGTCAGCGGCGCCCAGGTGTCGATCGACTGCGTGGTGGCGGCGCACAAGGCTCAGGCCCAGGTGCCGGCCATGGCCAACGTCAAGAACATCATCGCCGTGGCCTCGGGCAAGGGCGGCGTCGGCAAGTCGACCACCGCGGCCAACCTGGCCCTGGCGCTGGCCCGCGAAGGTGCGCGGGTCGGTATTCTTGATGCCGACATCTATGGCCCCAGCCAGGGCGTGATGTTCGGTATCGCTGAAGGCACCCGGCCGCAGATACGCGAGCAGAAGTGGTTTGTACCGATCAAGGCGCATGGCGTGGAAGTCATGTCCATGGCGTTTCTCACCGACGACAATACACCGATGGTCTGGCGTGGCCCGATGGTCTCCGGCGCGCTACTGCAACTGGTGACGCAGACTGCCTGGGACGACCTGGATTACCTGGTGATCGACATGCCACCGGGCACCGGCGACATTCAGCTGACCCTGGCGCAGAAGGTGCCGGTGGCCGGTTCGGTGATTGTCACCACCCCGCAGGACCTGGCCTTGCTGGATGCCAAGAAGGGCGTGGAGATGTTCCGCAAGGTCAACATCCCGGTGCTGGGCGTGGTCGAGAACATGGCCGTGCACATCTGCTCGAACTGTGGTCATGCCGAGCACCTGTTCGGTGAGGGCGGTGGCGAGAAGCTGGCCAGCCAGTATGGCGTCGATCTGCTGGCGTCGCTGCCACTGTCGATGCTGATCCGCGAGCAGGCCGATAGCGGCAAACCGACGGCGATTGCCGAGCCGGAAAGCCAGATTGCCATGGTCTACCAGGAACTGGCCCGTCAGGTGGGGGCGCGGATCGTGTTGCAGGAAGCTGCGGCGCCGGCGATGCCGAGCATTACCATCAGCGAAGATTGATCTGTCAGACCGAGTCGCCTGCTTCGCGGGTGAACCCGCTCCCACAGGTATCGCGCAGCCTTCAAATACCGCGCGGACCCTGTGGGAGCGGGTTTACCCGCGAACAGGCTGGCTCGGTCTTTCGGCCAGGCATAAAAAAACCCGCCAGAAGGCGGGTTTTTTTGAAAGCTAAAAAGCTAGATCGACTTAGGCGATCTGAACTTCTTCAGCCTGCATGCCTTTCTGGCCGCGGGTAGCGACGAAAGTAACAGCCTGGCCTTCTTTCAGGGTTTTGAAGCCGTCAGCTTGGATGGCTTTGAAGTGCACGAACAGGTCGTCGCCCGACTGAGGGGTGATGAAGCCGTAGCCTTTCTCATCGTTGAACCACTTAACAACACCGGATTGACGGTTGGACATTTTTCTGTCTCCTTGGACAATTTGATAACGGTCAGGAAAAACCCTGCCCGGGACTGAGCGCAAAGAGAGCAGAAAATTCAGCGATGGGCCGATCAGGATCGTGCATCAAACTAGAGATTCTCGGTGTCACGTGCAGCACAGTGGCGCCACCTTACCCCACTTTCCGCAACCTGCCAATGGTCTGAAGGCGCTTTACGCAAATTCGGATCGACGGCGGCTGCAGCCCCCGCCCGGCGCGGGATGTGGCATGGAACTTTAACCTGGGCGCCGGGACCGGTAAGATGCGCACCACGATTTTTACCACGCAACTCTCTCAGGACACCCGCCATGAGCATCAAATCGGACAAGTGGATTCGCCGCATGGCGCAGGAACACGGCATGATCGAACCGTTCGTCGAGCGCCAGGTGCGCGGTGAGCAGGACAGCCGTGTCATCTCCTTTGGCGTTTCCAGCTACGGCTACGACGTGCGCTGTGCCGACGAATTCAAGGTGTTCACCAACATCAATTCGGCCACCGTCGACCCGAAAAACTTCGATGCCGGCAGCTTCGTCGACATCAAGAGTGACGTGTGCATCATTCCGCCAAACTCGTTCGCCCTGGCCCGCACTGTCGAGTACTTCCGTATTCCGCGTGACGTGCTGACCATCTGCCTGGGCAAGAGCACCTATGCCCGCTGCGGCATCATCGTCAACGTCACCCCGCTCGAGCCTGAGTGGGAAGGCCACGTGACGCTGGAGTTCTCCAACACCACCACGCTGCCGGCAAAAATCTACGCCAACGAAGGCGTGGCACAGATGCTGTTCCTGCAGTCCGACGAAGCGTGCGAAGTGTCGTACAAGGACCGCGGCGGCAAGTACCAGGGCCAGCGCGGCGTCACCCTGCCGCGCACCTGAGCCGACGAGCGCGGGGAATTACCCGCGCCTTTGGCACTCCAACGGAGTAACGCTGGTGCGCATGATGCGCATCGGCCCCGTCAGGAGCAGCCAATGAAACTCCATCCCGCAATCAGTGCCAAGCTGGCAGGCCTGCAGCCCAACCACGTCGGGTTGTTGCCCTGGTCACTGCTGGCGCACCCGCTGCCGATGCAGGCGGGGGGCGTGCCCCACCAGCCTGGTCCCGATACCCCGCAACCGCCGCAACCGGGTGAAACACCGCCCATGGAGCCTGGCGAGCCTACCTTGCCGGACGAGCCACCTCCCGCGCCAGTCGCCTGAACGCTGTTACAGCGGCCAGACGCGGTCGGCACCGGTCAGGTACACCTGGCTGGTGCTGCTGGGGGTGATTTCCCAGCCGCCGGTGAATTCACCGAATGCCGGAAGCAGGCTGACCTGCTCATCCATCAGGAAGCAAGGCAGGCGCAGGCGCTGACGTGCCTTGCCGCGCAGTACGAAGACCGGGTGCACATGGCCCGCCAGCACGGGGTGTGTCGGGTGAGGTTCGGGTTCATGCTGCAGGGCAAACGGGCCTAGCAGCCAAGGTTCGTCCTTGACCTCGATGCCGAGCAAGGTGGGCGGATCGCCGGCGTTACGGTCGTGGTTGCCGCGTATCAGCACGATTTTCAGATGTTCATGCCGTTCCCGCCAGGCGTGCAGTCGGGCCATTGTTGCAGGCGCTCGAGCTGTGCGTGCATGCAGGAAGTCGCCCAGCACGATCAGTTGTTCGCAGTCGTGCGCTTCCAGCAAGGCATCCAGGCGGGCGAGGGTCGCCTCGGTGGTGCCACGTGGCACCGGCTGGTGCAGGGCACGGTAGCTGGCGGCTTTGCCGATGTGCACGTCGGCTACCAGCAGTGCACGGTGGGCGGGCCAGTAGAGGGCTTTGTCGGGGAGCAGCCAGAGTGTCTGGCCGCAGTGTTCAATGGTCTGATAACTGTTCATTCAGCCGGCCTTTTCATCGTCTGTACCGGCCTCATCGCCGGCAAGCCAGCTCCCACAGAATATCCACAGGGCGTGAGCCTGTCGCTGTCCCTGTGGGAGATCACCCAGTCCTTCCAGGCTGAGCTGTCCGGCAGAAAACACTGCCCGCAAACCCGCCGCATTCCGTGTGGGAGCCGCGCTTGCCGGCGATGGGCTGCAAAGCAGCCCCAAAAATCTCAAAAACATCACATCATCCCCCACCCGCCGCATGCTCAAGCTCCGCCACCATCCGCGCAATCCGGTCTGCCAGCTTCTCGGTACTCAACGTCTCGCGCATCCCCTCCACCAGCAAGGCAAACGCCAGCGGGCCCGGCCGCTTCAGTTCGCGCAGGTCCAGCCGCAACCCAGCCATTTTCAGCAGTTGCCGGCGCAGCCGCTCAATCTCCAGCTCCTCGCTCAACACCTCATCCCGCGCCTGGCCAAGCAGCTGGTTGCCGGCATCGTGCTTGCGAAACACCTCATAGAACAGCCCACTCGACGCCTGGATCTGCCGGGTGCTCTTCTGTGCCGCCGGGTAGCCACCAAACACCAGCCCGGCAATCTGGGCGATCTCGCGAAAGCGCCGCAATGCCATCTCGCCTGCGTTCAGGCTGGCCAGCACGTCCTCCAGCAGATGTTCGGTGCCCAGTGCCCGTGGCAAATGCGTCGCCCAGTCCACATTGCCAGGGCTCAGCAGCTCAAACCCGTAGTCATTGACGGCAATCGACACTGACAGAGGCTGCTCGCGGCTGACCCGCCAGGCAACAAGGTTGGCCAAGCCCAGGTTGGCCATGCGCCCGGCGAACGGGTACAGGAACACATGCCAGCCCTGACGGGATTTGTAGGTCTCGGCCAATAACGTGCCGGTGGTGGGCAAAGCCGACCACTGTGCCTGCAAGGCCAGTAACGGTCGCACTGCACGCATTTCCGGGCCGTCAAAACGGTGATGCGCCGCCGCGTCGAGTTGCTCGACCACGGCATCGGCCAGCTCGCTGGACAGCGGCATGCGCCCGCCATTCCAGCGTGCCACCGCCGCTTTGCGGGCCGTGCTGCGACGCACGTAGGCAGTCATGTTCTCCACCCGTACCAACTCCAGTACCCGCCCGGCAAATACCAGCGTATCGCCTGGCCGCAGGCGGGCGATGAACGCTTCTTCGACACTGCCCAGCGTCTTGCCCCCACCCCCCTTGCTCCAGAACTTCAATTGCAGGTTGGCATCGCTGACGATGGTGCCGATGCCCATGCGGTGGCGCCGTGCGAGGCGTTCGCTGGCCACGCGGTACGCGCCGTCGGCCTGGCGTTCAACGCGCTGGTAGTCCGGGTAGGCAGTCAGCGAACTGCCACCGTGGCAGACGAAATCCAGCGCCCACTGCCATTGGCTGTCGTGCAACTCGGCAAAAGCCCAAGTGCTGCGCACCTCGGCCAGCAATTGCTCGGGGCGAAAGCCATTGCCCAAGGCCATGCTGACCAGGTGCTGCACCAGCACGTCCATGCACAGCCGTGGTGAGAAGCGCGCTTCAATGTGACCGGCTTGCAGTGCCTGGCGGGCCGCCGCAGCTTCCACCAACTCCAGGCTGTGCGTGGGGACCAGGGTGATCCGCGAGCGCCGCCCTGGCGCGTGCCCTGAGCGACCGGCACGCTGCATGAGGCGGGCAATGCCCTTGGCCGAGCCGATTTGCAGCACCCGTTCAACCGGCAGGAAGTCGACGCCCAGGTCCAGGCTGGAGGTGCACACCACCGCTTTCAGGCTGCCCTGCTTGAGGCTGCGCTCGACCCAGTCGCGGGTATCCCGGGCCAGCGAGGCATGGTGCAAGGCAATCAGCCCGGCCCAGTCCGGGCGGGTTTCAAGCAGGGCCTGATACCAAAGCTCGGCCTGTGCACGGGTATTGGTGAATACCAGGCAGCTCGCACTGGCATCGATTTCCTCGCTGACCTGGGCGAGCATCTTCAGGCCCATGTGCCCGGCCCAAGGGAAGCGCTCGATCGCTGCCGGCAGCAAGGTGTCGACCTGCAGCGCCTTGTCCTGGCGGCCCTGTACCAGCTGGCCGCCTTGTGGCAGCAGCACGTCCAGCGCGTGCTGCAGGTTGCCGAGGGTGGCGGAAAGGCCCCAGGTCATCAGGCCGGGTTGCCAGTGGCGCAGGTGCGCAAGGGCCAGTTGCAATTGCACCCCGCGTTTGTTGCCAAGCAGCTCGTGCCATTCGTCCACCACCACCAGGCGCAGTGTGGCGAAATCCTCGCGTGCCTGGGCCCGGGTCAGCAGCAAGGTCAGGCTTTCCGGCGTGGTGACCAGCACGCTGGGCAGGCGCCGGGCTTGCCGGGCGCGCTCGGCACTGCCGGTGTCGCCGCTACGCACACCAACGCTCCAGGGCAGCGCCAGCTCATCGAGCGGCACCTGCAAGGCGCGGGCGGTGTCGGCGGCCAGTGCGCGCATGGGCGTGACCCACACCACCTGCAACGGCACAGGCTGGCGCCCCTGGGGCAGCGCCTTGAATGCCCGGAGTGCGGCAAGCCATACCGCGTAGGTCTTGCCGGCACCGGTACTGGCGTGCAGCAGGCCGGACTCGCCACGCGCTACCGCCGCCCACACCCGTCGTTGGAAGGCGAAAGGTTTCCAGCCACGTTTGGCGAACCAGGCATTGGCGAGGTCGGTGGTAGGGGGCATAGGGTGGGCGGTCCTTCGAAGGCTGTGCATCTACAGACCGCCTGCTGCCGGCGATGGTTTTACCGGATCAATTGCCCAGCAGGTAGCCGCTGCGGCAAACCTGGTCGCCGGCCACATGGGCGATGACCATCCCGGCAGTGGCCATGCGCCGTACGCTGCGCGCGTACAACAGGCCGGGCTGGCTGTTATGCACGGCAGTCACCCGGTCGCTGAGCGGGTCGATGACTTCGGCGATCAACTGGCCGGCCTCCAGGTGCTGGCCAGGTTTGGCGTGGTACACCAGCAACCCGCCCAAGGGTGTCGCCACCGGCTCTACGGCGGCCAGCGGCGTGGCCGGATAGGGCAGGGCGGGCAAGGCGGGGCTGGTGCCCTCGATAGCGCCCACATGGGTCAGGAAGTCGAGGATTGCCTGGCAGTCTTTGCTGGCCAGGCCATGGCTGACGTCGGCCTGGCCGCGCAACTCGACGGTGACCGAACAGCAGCCCAGCGGAATCGGGAAGCGCTTGCCAAAACGTTGCTGCAACTGCCACCAGACCAGGCTGAAGCATTCATCGAACGACTGCCCGCCCGAGTCGGTGGCCAGCAGGCTGGCCTGGGCGCCCAGGTAGCGGGCCAGCGGTTCGATCTGTGGCCAGGCGTCTGGGGTGGTGTACAGGTGCTGGACCGCTTCGAAGTCGCAGTGCAGGTCCAGCACCAGGTCGGCATCGCAGGCCAGGCGTTGCAGGATCAGGCGCTGGGCCTGCAGCGGCGTGCGCGCCGGGTGCGCGTCCAGCCCCCGGCGCAGGTATTCGCGGATCAGGGCAATGTTGTGTGCCGGGTCCTGGCTCAGGTGTTCTTCGATCTGGTCGCCAATGCTGTCCGACAGGTCGACGAAATTGCGGTTGAAGTTCTCGCCGCTTTGCAGTTCGAAGCGCCCCAGCGGCGCATCCAGCAGCACCTGTTCCAGGCCAACCGGGTTGGCCACGGGTACCAGGATGATCTCGCGCTGCAGGCGGCCCTGCTGTTCCAGTTCAGCCAGGCGGCACTTGAGGTGCCAGGCCACCAGCATGCCAGGTAGCTCGTCGGCATGCAGCGAGGCCTGGATGTAGACCTTGCCGCCACCGCGGGGGCCGAAGTGGAAACTGTGCAGTTGGCGGGTAATGCCCGGAACGGGTGAGAGCAGGTCGTGGGTTGAATGGTGCATGGTGGTCCTGGCTGCGTGGCGAAAACGGTCTGCGACACGGGTCGGCACACAGATAGAAGCACAGTTTTTGGCCTTGCGCCTCCATCGGTGTTTTCCTGGGCACCGAGTTGGCTTCTTCGCGGGCTTGCCCGCTCCCACAGGTTCTGTGTAGGTGCTGAGCCTGTGGGAGATCACCCAGCCCTTCCGGGCTGCGCTGTCTCGCAGAGAACAATGGCCATTGTGGGAGCGGGCTTGTCCCGCGAAGAAGGCAACCC
>NZ_JBJDNB010000054.1:0-30681 GCF_044900445.1 Pseudomonas sp. NPDC089407 | reverse complement strand
TGGGCCGCAACGCGGCCCCAAATTGCTTAACTGACCGGCATTAGGGCTTGCCCCGCGAAGCGCCGCGCGGGCGGCGCTCGATCTCACAGGCGCTAAAAATGTTGCGGCGAACACTTGGTGGCCGAAACCAGATCACCGCTGGTACCGCAGCGCCCCCCTTCCTTTTCGGGCCATAAAAACCTCCTGCGCCAATGTCAGCCCCACCGTCAACACCATGAACACCACCGAAGCCACGAAAACCCCGCTGGGCAGCCCTCGGTCGAGCAGCCAGCCGAACACCACCGGCCCGATGGCGCCGCCGATGTTGAACCCGGTCGAGACCAGCCCGAAGGTCTTGCCCTCGGCGCCTGGCGGTGCTGCCGCCTTGACCAGCATGTCCCGCGAGGGGGCGATGATCCCGGTCAGCAAGCCGATGGCGCCCAGTACCCCCACCAATGCCCAGTCCCAAAGCACGCCCAGGGCCACCAGCGCGGTCAGCGCGGCGGCCAAGGCAAAAGCCATTGCCGCCACCAGGCCATGGCGCCGGGTACGGTCAGCCAGCGCGCCGCCACACAGCACGCCCGCAGCGCTACACAGCAAGAAGGCAGTAAGCCCGGTGTTGGCCCAGGTCAAGGTCAGGCCTTGGCCTTGTACGAGTGCTGCAACGGAGAACTTCTCGATGGCACTGGTGCTCAGGTTGAGCAATATGAACAACACGGTCAGCACGCCGATCATGGGTGTGAACAAGCGTACACGGCCGGTTGCCGGGACCGGGCCGGCACAGCCTTTATTACCCACCTCTGCGACCCGGTACACGCCACTGCCCGGTATCGATATCAACAGTAGTGCAGCAGCCCCGAATACCGCGCCCGCCGCCAGGGCTGCCCGTGTGCCCAGCACAGCAGCGATACCAAGGAATATGGCCGGGGTAACCGCCGAGCCGAGAAAACCGGCGAAAGTATGAAGGGAGAACGACCGCCCCAGCCGGCCTGGCTCGATGCCCTTGGCCAGCAGCGCATAGTCTGCCGGGTGATACACGCCATTGGCCAGGCCGGCCAGGGCCATGGTCACCAGCAACAGCGCATAGCCGGGGCTGGCCGCCAGCAGCAGGAAACTGAGGCTGCCCAGCAGCAGCCCGGCCTTGAGCACTCGCCGCGCACCATAGTGGTCGACGGCATAACCCAGCGGGGCCTGCACCAGGGCAGAGATGATGTTGAACACCGCCAGGGCCACGCCGAGCTCGATGAAGCCTACCCCCAGCAGGCCGGGAAGCACCGGCAGCAGCGCCGGGATCAGCATGATGTGCACATGGCTGACGAAGTGCACGGCAGCAATTTGGGTCAGCAGCTTGGGGCCAGCGTGGCGCATGACGGTACCTGTAAACAGCGTGCGCGCCTGTGGCGCACGGCGAGGTAATGGGATGCCCGCCTAGCGGGCGCTGCGGCGAAACGCGGGGAGGCGACCATTCAATGCGGCATGGGCCAGCAGGCCGATGACCAGGCCCCAGAACGCCCCGCCAATGCCGAACAGACTGATATTGGCCGCGGCTGCCAGAAAGGTGATCAGCGCTGCTTCGCGCGAACGGGCATCGGCCATCGCGCTGGCCAGGCTGGCGCCGATGGTGCCTAGCAGGGCAAGGCCGGCCAGGGTGGTGATGAAAGTGGCCGGCAGGGCCATGAATACACTGGCCAGGGTGACCCCGAACACCCCCACGAGGATGTAGCAGACGCCGGCAGCGATCCCAGCTACCCAACGCTTGCCCGGATCTTCATGGGCTTCCTTGCCGGTGCAGATGGCCGCCGTGATGGCCGCGATGTTGAAGGCGTGTGAGCCGAATGGCGCCATCAGCAACGACCCCAGACCGGTGACCGCGACAATCGGGTTGGCGCTGGTCTTGAAGCCGTCGTTGCGCAGCACCAGCATGCCGGGCATGTATTGGCCGGTGAGGGTGATCAGGAACAACGGCAGGGCCACGCTCAGGGCTGCATTGAGGGAAAAGGTGGGGGCGGTGAATACGGGTGAGGCGAGCGCCAGCGTGACCCCGTTCAGGCCCACCTGGCCCTGCAGCAGCAGGTAGCCCAGGCCCAGCAGCAGAATGCCGACCACGGCGTAGCGCGCGGTGAAGCGTTTGAAGGCCACATAGGCGGCAATCAGCAAGCCGGCCAGGGCGGGGTCGAGCGACAGGCTGGCAAAGGCACCGATGCCGAACTGCAACAGGATGCCCGCCAGCAGCCCGGCAGCGATGCCGCCAGGCAACAGCCGCACCAGGCGCTCGAAGCAGCCGGTCAGCCCCAGCACCACGAAACCGGCGGCCGACAGCACATACGCACCGATGGCGTCACTGTAAGGTACATTGGCCAGGGCGGTGACCAGGAACGCGGCGGCTGGCGTGGACCAGGCTGTGATCACCGGCTCGCGGCTGTACCAGGACAGCGCCAGGCCGCTGAGACCGACGCCGATCGATACGGCCCACACCCACGATGAGGTCAGCTCCGGGCTCAGCCCGGCCACCTTGGCTGCCTGGAACACCAGGATGAAGGTACCGCCGTAGTTGACGATGACCGAAACGATTCCGGCTATTACGGGGTGGAGAATGTCTGTCAGGCGTAGCGGAGTTGAAGCGCTTTGAATAGGCGCGTCCATGATTGCCTCGGGTAGTTGTGTGGGAGCCGTGCTTGGCGGCGATGGGCTGCGTAGCAGCCCCAAAGTCTCGAGCTACTCACAATCGGTCAGAAGGGTGTCGCCTGTATTGGGGCTGCTTCGCAGCCCATCGCCGGCAAGCGCGGCTCCCACAGAGGCCGCGTCAGAACAAAGAATTACGATTTGTTCCATGGGAGCGGCTGCGCGGTTGAGGGTCAGTTGGCCAGTTCGGTCAGCAGGCTCTTCAGGTAGTCGCTGCCTTGCGCGTCCAGCGCCTGCAATGGCAGGCGTGGCGCGCCGACATCCTGGCCGAGCAGTTTCAGGCCGGCCTTGATGGTGGTGGGCAGGCCACGGCGGGTGATGTATTCCAGCAGCTCGTACTGGCGATAGAACAGCGTGCGGGCTTCGGCCAGCTGGCCTTGTTGCACGGCGTCCCACAGCGCCAGGTTCAGGGCCGGGATCAGGTTGGGCGCTGCGGTGCACCAGCCGGTGGCGCCTGCCACCAGGGCTTCCAGGCTCAGCGGGTTGCAGCCGTTGTAAAACGCCACCTGGCCATCGGTGGCCGTGAACAGGCGGTGCATGCGCTGAATGTCGCCGGTGCTTTCCTTGACCATGGTCACATTGGGCACCTCGCCAAGGATGCGCAGGATCAGCTCCACCGACAGGTCGGTGCCGCTGGTGCCCGGGTTGTTGTAGAGCATGATCGGAATGTCGATGGCGGCACCGACGGCCTTGTAGTGGGCGACCACCTCGGCCTCGGTGAGTTTCCAGTACGAAATGGGCAACACCATCACCGCCGTAGCCCCGCACGCCTGGGCCAGACGTGCACGCTGCACGGTGCGTGCGGTGGTCAGGTCGGAGACGCTGACCACGCTGGGCACGCGCCCGGCAATGCGGGCCTGGCTGAAGCGCACCACGCTTTCCCACTCGCTGTCGGACAGGTAGGCCCCTTCGCCGGTGCTGCCCAGTGGCGCGATGGCGTGCACGCCGCCATCGATCAGGCTGTCGATGGACGTGCCCAGGGCATCCAGGTCGAGCGTGCCGTCTGCCGTGAAGGGAGTGATGGTGTAGCCGATAACGCCGCGAATTACAGGTGTAGACATGACCTGGCACCTCTGCCGTAGTTAAGGAAAGAGTACAGCTTCAATCAGCCCAGGCAGTCGCCGTGGGCAGGCAAGGCACGGCGCGCGTAGTAGCTGAATGCGGCGCCATGACGTTTAGGGGTGGAGATCCAGTCGTGGGCCTCTTTGCCCAGCGCCTCGGGGATCGGGCGGATATCACCGGCGCCCATGGCCAGCAGCTGCATCTTTGCTGCCCGCTCGAACAGCAGGGCGAGCACGCAGGCCTCCTCGATCGAACGGCCGGCGATCAGCAGCCCGTGGTGGGAAAGCAGGATGGCCCGCTTGTCGCCGATCGCCTTCGAGATGATTTCGCCTTCTTCATTGCCCACCGGCACGCCTGGCCACGCCTTGAGGAACGCGCAGTCGTCGAACAGCGGGCACAGGTCCATGTGCGAGATCGCCAGTGGCACTTGCAGCATCGACAAGGCAGCGCTGTGCAGCGGGTGGGTGTGGATGATGCAGTTGACGTCGGGGCGGGCGCGGTACAGCCAGCTGTGGAAACGGTTGGCCGGGTTGGCCATGCCGCGGCCTTGCAGCACGGTGAGGTCTTCGTCCACCACCAGCAGGTTGGAGGCAGTGATTTCGTCAAAGCCCAGGCCCAGCTGCTGGGTGTAGTAGGTGCCGGGTTCCTGCGCACGGGCGGTGATTTGCCCGGCCAGGCCGGAGTCGTGGCCGCCGTCGAACAGGATGCGGCAGGTGAGCGCGAGTTTTTGCCGGGCGCTGTAGGTGTTGTCGGCCAGTGCTGTCAGCATCTGCTGCTGGGCGAGCTTGACCAGTTGGTCCTTGGGAATGTGCATGGTGGTCGTCATCGGCGGTACCTGCAGGGGACGGGTGATAGGTTGCTGAGCGACGGTGGAGGTCGTCAGGACACACGGTGATCTTAATGACACTTTGTGTCTTATTCAAGTGAGTGGTGACACAAAAGGCACCCTGGATACATGGCTGGAAATCGATAGGAAGTAGCCACACCTTGAAGATCGAATGGAACAAACAAGGCGGACAGAGGTGATCTCACAGGAATAATTGGCCCGAAACAGATGTGGGAGCGGCCTTGTGCCGCGAAGCGCCGCGCGGGCGGCGCTCGATCTGACAGGCACCTAAAATTTTTTGGCAAACACCAGGGCGGCGCTCGATCGCATAGGCGCTGCGAGCATCTAGCCGAACAAGGCGCTGCCTTATGCGCCGATGCAAAGATTGTCGAATCGGGTTACCGATGCCATTTGCGGATACTGCTGGAACGCCGTGGCAATGGCGCTGATCAGTTGTGCGTCATTGACCGGATCCAGCCCGGGAAAGCGTTTGCCATTGCAGGTGCCGCCATGGGTCAGCACCGCTTCGACACTGTCATCGTTGTCCCGGTACACCTGCCTGATCGCCTGGGCTTCCAGGTTTTTGTCATCTTTGCAGCGCAGTGCATGGTGAATCGCCAGGGCCGCACCGAAGGCCAGGGCCGGGGTTTCAATGCCATGCTTGCGGGCAAGCTCGATGCTGCTGAGGATGCGTTCGTTGCGTTGCAGCTTGCGCAGCGGGTCACGGCCGACGCGGGCGCACGGGTCCTTGAACGAGGTTTTGCAGCGTTCAAGAAACGCCTCGGCAAAGCGGCTGACCACCTCGGCCATTTGCGGGTACTCGGCCACCAGCGCCGGCGCCACTTCCTGGCGAATCAGCCGCTCGGCCAGCGCACTCACGCGGGCATCGCCCATGCCCTGGCCAACCCAGGCATGCCCCAGCAAGCTGGCGTACCAGGCGACGATGGCGTGCGGGCCGTTCCACAGGCGGTTCTTGATGACCTGGATCTGGGCAATGTCTGGCACCGTCTTCACCTGGCGCAACCGTTCGAGCAGGTCGCTGCCGCGCTCCACGTACAGCGGCATGTCGGCTTCGCTGTTGAACAGCACCAGGTGCAACTGGCTCATGGCGTTGGTGGGCTGCGCAAAGGGTTTGAAATGGCCGAGCAACCGTTCGTATTCGGCCAGCGGCGCCGACGCCTTGCGGGTGGCGGCGGGTTCGTCTTCCAGGCTGTTCTGGAACATCTGCGACTTGATGCGCAGTTGCCGCACCAGCGCGTCATTGCTCAGCTTGGAGACGATGCGGCTGACCACCGTTTCGGCGAAGTGGGTCTTGTCCAGCACCTGCTCGCAGATGGCTGGCGGGCACAGTAACGCCAGCTCGGCTTGCACATGCCTGCGCACGAATGCACCACCGCCAACCTTGTTCAACACGATCAGCAAGGTCAGTTCGCGGCCGCGGCGTTCGAAGCGTTGCAGCAGCCCCTGGGCAATCACCTTGGCCTGGCCCCTGATGGCCTGCTCAGGCAGGCTCAGGCCGATGACTTCGGCAGCGGTGTACATGTTGATTACGGCGGCATCGTCGTCCAGGTCGATCATGCGCACGTTGTCGATGGTCTGGTCGAACGAGGTGGCACCGTAGCGCACGCTGTAGCGGCCAAAGGCGCTGACGCTTTCGCGCAGCATGCGCGAGCGGGTCGCAGCGATGATTTCGCAAGGCCGGGTGTAACCGTCCCAATGGGCCAATACCTGGGTCAGGTAACCGCCGCCAATGGCGCCGAACCCGTGAATGCCCACGCGGAACTGGTTCAACGAGGCCGGGAACGGCTCGCTCAGCGTCGGCATGCCCAGATCGGGCACGCATTCGCTCAGGTCGGCGAGGAATTCCGGCATGCTGCGATAGGCCTTGAGCGCACCGGCCTTGATCTGGGCAGCGGGCGGCTTGATGTCTTCGATCAGGATCGCCTGGCCCTCGGCGCGCATGGCCGAGAGCATGCCGTTTTCCGAGTCTTCGACCATGAAGCACTGGTCTGGCGCGCAATTGAGCGCGCGGGCGGCCTTCAGGAAGATTTCCGGGTGGGGTTTGCCCTGGCTGACTTCATCGCCGCACACGGTGATGTCGAAGTACTTCAGCACATTGGCGTTGATCAGGTATTCCTCGGCGATGGCGCGGCGGCTGGAGGTGGCCACGGCCATGGTCAGGCCCGACTTGCGCAGGCGTTCCAACACCTCCAGCAGGCCGGCCTTGATCGGTACGCCGTGGTTGCGCACGTACTCCAGCTCAAGTTCATCCGCACGCTGGCGGATCTCGGCGTAGGGGAAGTCTTCACCGTTGTGGGCCTTGGCCAGGGCTTCGGCTTTTTTCGCGCTCAGGCCCAGCGAGCCGATCAGCGTGTGCTCGCCCAGTGGCTTGCCGAAGATTTCCAGCGAGGCCTGTTTCAGGGTCTTGAAGCGCAGGCGCTCGGTGTCGAACAGGGTGCCATCCATATCGAAGATGGCGCTGAAGATGCGTTTACCGTGAAAGAAAAGCATGGGTTGTTGCCCCTTGTACTAGCGTCAGTCATCCCGCCTTCAGCAGGCGAGTACGGTGTGTGAGCTGCAGCGGTGGCAGTCAGGTAGGGGGCACACGGTCGACAGGGGGGCGCTCGGGGGTGACGCACAGGTAAGGCGGGGCGGAGCGGGGGGTACACAGCAGGTTGGCGAGCTTTGAAGCGAGGCGGGCGGTACGTTTGGCCTTGAGGTCACGCCCACTGGCTGCAGTCGGTTTTGCAGGCAGTGGGCGCAAATAGCGATGGATACGTGTGATTCCGGTCATGAGGTGGTTTGCTTCCTTTTTCGTCATGGGTGATCCTTTTTCAGCCTTGCACGTATGCGCCGCGACATGCAAGGCTTGGCCTCCCGCTCGCATCCCGCAACAAGGTGAATTGCAATGACCCAAGCAACCGACCAGGCTTTTTACGACCGCGCCGATGCGCACATTGAGCTGGCCAACCAGCAGATCGAAAAGTTTGAAGACCTGGGCAAGGTAAGCGCCTCGCTGACCTTCGGTGCCGCACGTTTCAGCGCCTGGATGAGCGCCCGCAGCTTCAAGAGCGGCGCGGAACTGGGGGCTGCGCGGGAGGAGATCTTGAAGTACTTCTGCGAGCAGTACCGGATGATGCTCGAGGATAACCTGGACGAGCATATCGAGCATTTTGAGCAGTACATGCTGGGCAAGGAAAGCTGATCGCGATGCCCTGTGCGGCCTTGCGTCGCGATAGGGCCGCAAAGCGGCCCTTGCAAATCATGCGGTTAGCTCAAATTCTGGGGCTTCATCAGTCTCCAGCCATGCACCCAGGCGCGAGTGCGCGGGAGGCAGGATTAACTGGCCCGAAACAGATGTGGGAGCGGCCTTGTGCCGCGAAGCGCCGCGCGGGCGGCGCTCGATCGAACAGGCGCTGCTAATGGCGGGGAGAACCCGTATCAGCGCCTTAACAGACGAGAAACCACCAGCGTCAGCGCCGCACTTATGGCCAGCGCAGCGAACGGTTTTTCCTTGACGAAGGTAGAGACAGTGTCCAGCGCGTCACCATAAGTCTTGGTCAACTGGCCGGCAGCCTGACGGCCGTCACCTTCAGCTTCCAGGGCTGGGTCTTCGACCAGGCGGCCTACGGCGCTCTGTGCTTTGCCTGCAATGTTCTCGGCAACACCTTCAATTTGTTCGCGCTTCATGATGGTCTTTCCCTTCCTGTGAACGACAATGGGTTAACAGCACAGGGTTAGGGGGTGGTGGTGGCGGATTGGTTCCAAGCGATGTCTTGCTGGGACCTGCTAGCGGGCCTTTTTCTCCAGAATCCGCGCCCCGGTACCTTCCTTGGCCAGCACATCCTCGGGGTTGCGCAGCGGGCAGTCTTGCAACGACAGGCAACCGCAACCAATGCAGTTGTCCAGGCTGTCGCGCAGTGCCTCCAGGGTGCGAATACGCACATTGAGGTCTTCACGCCAGGCCGTGGACATCTCGCCCCATTGCGCCGCGGTCAGCTTGCTGTTGGGCGCATAGCGGCTGAACGCCTGGCGAATCTCCTCCAGCGGTATACCGGTGCGCTGCGCCACCTTGATGATCGCCAGTGTGCGCAGCACCAGCGAGGGATAGCGGCGCTGGTTACCTGCCGTACGCACACTGGCGATCAACCCCTTGGCCTCGTAGAAGTGCAGCGCAGACACCGCCACGCCGCTGCGTTTGGCCACTTCACCCACCGTAAGCATTCGCGTGTTGTCCGCTGCCATGCCTGTTGACCTCAAGTTAAGTTGAGCTCTTATAGTCCTGCCCGATCTTCCCCGCAACCGCTTTCCCTGATGATCGGAGCAGTGCATGAACAAACGGACGTTACTGGCCTGGGCTGGCGCTGTTGCCGGTGTGCTGGCCGTAGGCTACGCGCTGATGGGCAGCGGTTCGGCACCGCCGGTTGCCGCGGCATGGCCGGCGACCAAGGTGGCGTTGGCCACGGCCGAGCAGGTGCAGTTGGCGCGACAGAGCTTTGCGTCGGGTGAGCTGGAGGCGGTCAACCAGGTGCAGGTGGCGGCCGAGGCGGCGGGGCGTATCACCCGCATTGCCTTTGAGTCGGGGCAAGCGGTTACGGCCGGGCAGTTGCTGGTGCAACTCAACGATGCCCCGGAGCAGGCCTTGCGCGTACAACTGCGGGCCAGGCTGCGCAACGCCGAGGTGATCTTGCAGCGCAGCCGCAAACTGCGAGCGATGAATGCGGTGTCGCAGGAGCTGCTGGACAACGCCGCCACCGCGGCTGACGTGGCCAGCGGTGAACTGCAGCATGTCGAGGCGCTGATCGCGCAGAAGGCCATCCGCGCGCCGTTTACCGGCAAACTCGGCATCCGTCGGGTGCATCAGGGCCAGTACCTGGCCGCAGGCGAAACCATCGTCAGCCTGGCCGACATCAGCCAGTTGCACGTCAATTTCGCCCTGGGCGAGCAGGCTGCTCCCGAAGTGCACCTCGGCCAGGTGTTGGCGTTAAGTGTGGACGCTGTACGCGGGGAGCGCTTCGAGGCACGGGTAGTGGCCGTCGACCCGGTAGTCAGCAAGGCGCGCCTGGTGCAGGTGCAGGCCGCTTTGGCGAACCCGGGCGGGCAATTGCAGCCGGGCATGTATGCCGGTGTGCGCCTGGACGCGGCGCAGCCGTCGACTGTGCTGGCCGTGCCGGAAACGGCAATTACCTACACCGCCTACGGGCAGACGGTGTTCGTGGCGACCCAGGATGCGCAGCATGGCACACGGGTCGGCCGAGTGCGGGTCACTACCGGTGAGCGCTGGCAAGGGCGAGTGGAGGTGACTTCCGGCCTGGCACCGGGTGACCGGGTGGTGGTGTCCGGCCAGCTGAAACTGAGCGATGGCATGCCGGTCGAGCCGGTGGCGCAGGACAGCCTGCAGGCCAACCTGGGAGGGCTGCAGCCGTGAAGTTTACCGACCTCTTCGTGCGCCGCCCGGTGCTGGCGCTGGTGGTCAGCAGCCTGATCATCCTGCTGGGGCTGTTTGCCATGGGCAAACTGCCGATCCGCCAGTACCCGCTACTGGAAAGCTCCACCATCACCATCAGCACCGAGTACCCCGGCGCCTCCGCCGAGCTGATGCAGGGCTTCGTCACCCAGCCGATCACCCAGGCGGTGTCATCGGTCGAGGGTATCGATTACCTGTCCTCGTCGTCGCAGCAGGGGCGCAGCCTGATCACCTTGCGCATGGTGCTCAACCGCGATTCGACCCAGGCGCTGGCCGAAACAATGGCCAAGGTCAACCAGGTGCGTTATCGCCTGCCGGAAAAAGCCTACGACCCGGTGGTGGAGCTGTCGGCCGGTGATTCGACTGCCGTGGCCTACGTGGGCTTTGCCAGCCACAGCCTGTCGATACCGGAACTGAGCGATTACCTGTCGCGGGTAGTGGAGCCGCAGTTCTCCGGCATCGATGGCGTGGCCAAGGTGCAGTCGTTCGGTGGCCAGCGGCTGGCCATGCGCCTGTGGCTGAACAGCGAGCAGATGGCCGGGCGTGGGGTGACCGCTGCCGACGTGGCGCAGGCGGTGCGAGCCAACAACTACCAGGCAACGCCGGGCCAGGTGCGCGGGCAGTACGTGCTGGCCGATATCCAGGTAGACACCGACCTGAGCCGGGTCGAAGACTTCCGTGAACTGATCATCCGCAACGATGGCACCGACCTGGTGCGCCTGCGCGATGTCGGCACCGTCGAGCTGAGCGCGGCGGCCACCCAGACCAGCGCCACCATGGACGGTAAGCCCGCCGTGCATCTGGGGCTGTTCCCCACGCCGACCGGCAACCCGTTGGTGATCGTCGAAGGCATTCGCCAGTTGCTGCCGCAGATCCAGCAGACCTTGCCACCTGGCGTGACTGTGGCCCTGGCCTATGAGACCGCGCGCTTCATCGATGCCTCGATCCACGAGGTGCTGCGCACCCTGGTGGAGGCAATGCTGATCGTGGTGCTGGTGATCTGGCTGTGCCTGGGTTCGCTGCGCAGCGTGGTGATTGCGGTGGTTGCCATCCCGCTGTCGATGCTGGGTGCGGCGGGCTTGATGCTGCTGTTCGGCTTCAGCCTCAACCTGCTAACCCTGCTGGCGATGGTGTTGGCCATCGGCCTGGTGGTGGACGATGCCATCGTGGTGGTGGAGAACGTGCACCGTCATATCGAAGAGGGGAGGTCGCCGGTCGCGGCGGCATTGGCCGGTGCGAGGGAAATTGCCGGGCCGGTGATTGCCATGACCCTCACCCTGGCTGCGGTATATGCACCGATCGGGCTGATGGGCGGGCTGACCGGCACGCTGTTCCGCGAGTTTGCCCTGACCCTGGCGGGGGCAGTGATCGTGTCTGGCATTGTCGCGCTGACCTTGTCGCCGGTGATGAGCTCGCTGCTGCTGCAAGCCGGCCAGCAGCACGGCGCCATGGCCAGGCTGGCCGACCGCGTGTTCGGCGCCCTGACCGGGGCCTATGCGCGGGTGCTGGGCTACACCCTGGCGCATCGCTGGATCAGTGGCGGCGTGGCGCTACTGGTGTGCCTGAGCCTGCCCTGGCTGTACCTGCTGCCCCAGCGCGAGCTGGCCCCGCCCGAGGACCAGGCGGCGGTGCTGACGGCAATCAAGTCGCCGCAGCATGCCAGCCTGGATTACGTCGAGCGCTTTGCCCTGAAGCTGGACCGGGTGATGAAGGCCATCGACGAAACCACCGACACCTGGATCATCAACGGCACCGACGGCCCGGCCGCCAGTTTCGGCGGTATCAACCTCAGTGCCTGGCAGGCGCGCGAGCGCTCTGCCGCCCAGGTACAGGCGCAATTGCAGCAGGCCGTGGCGGATATTGAAGGCAGCAGCATCTTCGCCTTCCAGGTGGCGTCGCTACCGGGCTCCAGTGGTGGCCTGCCGGTGCAGATGGTGCTGAGCAGTGCGCAGGATTACCCAGAGCTGTACCAGACCATGGAAGTGCTCAAGCAACGTGCCCGTGACAGCGGCCTGTTTGCCGTGGTGGACAGCGACCTCGACTACAACAACCCGGTGGTCAAGGTACGTGTCGACCGGGCCAAGGCGGCGAGCCTGGGCATCAGCATGCAGGCCATCGGCGAGTCATTGGGTGTGCTGGTGGGCGAACAGTACCTCAACCGCTTTGCCTTGTTCGGGCGTTCCTACGACGTGATCCCGCAGAGTGTCGAGGACCAGCGCCTGACCCCGGCCGCGCTTAACCGCCAGTACGTGCGTGCCGAGGATGGCACCCTGGTACCGCTGGCGACTGTGGTGCACCTGGATATCGAAGTAGCGCCCAACCGGCTGTTGCAGTTCGACCAACAGAACGCCAGTACCTTGCAGGCGATCCCGGCGCCGGGTGTGTCGATGGGCAATGCCGTGGCATTCCTGGAGCAGCTCACAGCCGAACTGCCGCCGGGTTTCAGCCACGACTGGCAATCGGAATCACGCCAGTATGTGCAGGAGGGCTTTGCCCTGATGTGGGCGTTTCTCGCCGCGCTGGTGGTGATCTACCTGGTGCTGGCGGCGCAGTACGAAAGCCTGGTCGACCCGCTGATCATCCTGGTGACCGTGCCGTTGTCGATCTGTGGTGCGCTGCTGCCGCTGGCGCTGGGCTGGGCCACGCTGAACATCTACACACAGATCGGCCTGGTGACACTGATCGGCCTGATCAGCAAGCACGGCATCCTGATGGTCGAGTTCGCCAATGAGATCCAGCTGCGCGACAACCTCGACCGGGCGACGGCCATCGTCCGCGCTGCGCAGATTCGTCTGCGGCCGGTGCTGATGACCACCGCGGCGATGACCTTCGGCGTGCTGCCGCTGCTGTTCGCCAGTGGCGCCGGGGCCAGCAGCCGGTTCGGGCTGGGGGTGGTGATTGTGTGCGGGATGCTGGTGGGGACGATGTTTACTTTGTTCGTGTTGCCGACGATCTATGCCTGGCTGGCGCGGGATCACCGGGTGGCGACGGCGCGTGGGCGTCAGCTGGAGGAGGCTGAGCGGGTGTTGGGAACATGAAATGATTACCTGAGCTGCGCGATCCCTTGTAGGAGCGGCCTTGTGTCGCGATCGGGCTGCGAAGCAGCCCCAGCGATTTGTGTATCAGCGCTGCTATCCCGGGGCTGCTTTGCAGCCCGATCGCGACACAAGGCCGCTCCTACAGGGACCGCGCAAGGTTTTGAAGTTGGTTAGCCGGACGACCGATCCCTGCGCATCTGGGTCACCAGGGTAAACCGGTCATCCGGGTGCACCGTTTCGGATACCGCCATCAAATCCCCATTCTCCTCGCGGTAATGGCGGATGATCTTCAACCCCGGTGAACCCGCCTCGGCCTTGAGCGCCCGGGCCATTTCCGCTGTCAGCAACACTGCCCGCACCTGTTGGTCGACCACCGCGATCGCCCGGCCGTAGTGCTGCTCGATCAACCCGGCAATCAGCTGGTCGGGGTGCTCGCGGGCCCGCTCGATGACTTCGGCGTAGTCGCGTTGTGCATACACGTCGGTCCAGCACAGCGGCGCAGCATGGTGTGCGCGATCGACGCGGATGCTCGACACGCAGAAGTAATGCTCCCCTGGCACCAACCCCAGGCGCGCCGCCTCGCTCAGGTCAGCAACAAAGTGGCGCACGTCCTGGATTTCCCGCTGTTGGGTTTCTGCCAGGTGCGCCAGGTCCGCCACGCTGGCCAGCGACTGCGAATAGCCGCCGCGCGGGCTGCTGGCCTCGACCCGGGTGCCGACGCGCTTGCGCCGTGACACCAGCCCCTGGTTGAGCAACTGATCGATGGCGGCACGCACCGTGTGTCGGCTTACACCGTACAGGTCGCACAGCTCGAACTCGGTCGGCAGCAGGCTGCCCACCGGGTAACGGCCACTGGCGATGCCCTCCATCAAGTCGTTGGCCACGGTGGTATAGCGCGTCGGGTTCATACCTTTGGCCTGTCTCGCAAATTTCACGGGTTGGAAGTGTATCAGCGGCAGGGTAGGAACTCTGATGGCTGCCAGGCTAAAGCCGGTAATGCAGGCCAGGCGGCGACGGGATCTGGCTTTGGCCTGCTGTTCAGTGTCGCAAGCTTACAACGGCCGCTTCGATTCAGATCCAGACATCATTCACCGCCGTGCGCTGCCCCCCTTCATGCCCGGTGTTCAGAATGCCCCGTGGCTCGATCATCATCAGCTTTGCTTCGCCCTGTGCCGCGGTGCGGTGTTCGACCCCCCGTGGCACGACATAGAGTTCCCCGGGGTTGATGTGCACGCAGCCATCCGGCAGGTCGATGCGCAAGGTGCCTTCCAGCACCAGAAATGCTTCGTCCGTTTCCGGGTGCGCGTGCCAGATGAACTCGCCTTCGATACGCACCACCTTGAACTGGTAGTCGTTCATTTCGGCAACGACCCTGGGGCTCCATTGCTGTTCGATCAGCGACGCTTTGTGCAGCAGGTTCACAGGCTGGGATGGGAGATTGGCTTCAGGCATGACAATTCCTCGGTGAGTGGAGTGGTCAGCCTAGCGATCATGAGTAGCCGGTTTCTTGTACGATCCTGCAAGTCAGCGGGTAGGGCGCAGGCGCTCCAGCCAGCGCAAGGGCGATACGCCGTAGCAGCGAGTGAAATGCCGGGTCATGTGGCTCTGGTCATGAAAGCCGGCGGCGAGGGCGGCATCGACCAGGCTGAAACCGTCGAAGATCATGCGCCGCAAGCAGTCCAGGCGGCGTAGTGTGACGAAGCGATAAGGGCTGGTGCCGTACAGCGTGCGAAAGTCGCGCGACAGGCTCCAGCGTTCGCGGCCGCTGGCTTGTTCGAGCATGTCCAGGGTAATGCTTTGCTGCAGGTGTGCCATGATGAAGGCCCGGGCACGTTCGGCGGCCTGGTAGTCCAGGCGCTTGCGCCCGCGTGGTTTGCCACCGACGGCCAGCAAGGCCATGGCCAGGTCGTACAGGGCGTCTTGTTCCTCCAGCGGCTCCAACGGGTGGTCCACGGCCTGCACCCATGCCTCACTGGCATGGTACAGGCGTGGGTCACTGGACAGCCCGCCTGCGATGAAAGGCAGCGGCTGGCCACCCAGCACGTTCTGGATCAGTGCCGGGTCGATGTAGGCCATGCGGTAGCGAAAGCCTGCGTCGGTGCCGGCCATGCCGTCATGCAGCTCGTCCGGGTGCAGCACCAGGGTATTACCGGGTATGCCGTGGCGCAGCGAGCCCTTGTAGTGGAAGCTTTGCACACCGGCTAAGGTACGGCCGATCGAGTAGGTATCGTGGCGATGCGGGTCGTAGCCGTGGCTGCCGAACCAGGCCTCGATACGCTCGATACCGCCGGGCTGGGCACTGCGGATCACCCAGTCGGACGGTGGCGGCGGGTTGGCTTTACGCTCCATCGCGGTGTGCGCCTGTTGCTCACGCTCCAGCGGGCAGGCTCATGTGCAGCAAGGGGAACGGCCGGCCTTCGCCATCCAGCGGTGAGCGGCCGGTCTGGACGAAGCCATAGTGCTGGTAGAACCCGACAGCCTGCGGGTTCTGCTCATTGACGTCGACGCTCAGGGTGCTGCGCGACTGGCGGCCGAAATCCAGCAGTGCGCGGCCAATGCCCTGGCCGTGACGCTCGGGGTCGACGAAGAGCATTTCCACGTGGTTTTCGTTGAAGCCGATAAAGCCCAGCGGCTGGTCATTGGTGTCTACTGCAACCCACAGCTCGACGGCTGGGAAGTACGCATCGCGCAGTTGCGGCAACAGCGCGTCGATGTCGGAGGGTTGCAGAAAGTGGTGCGTTGCGCGCACGGCGCGCAGCCAGATGTCGAGCAGCTGCGGGTAGTCTGCAGCGATGCCTTGGCGAATGATCATGGGGTCATCCTGAATGTATTGATGGCGGATGGGCACGCCGGTAAGTGGCGGCCATGCGGGGTCGGCATCGTGAATGACCGCTTCGCGAGTTAACGCCTGGGCGGTGCACGGCAGGGGAGGCCGGGAAGGGAAGAGGGGGCAATGTTAACTAAATTGAATCGGGAGGGGCAAGCAACCTGCTCAGCCTGCCGGCCTATTCGCGGGTGAACCCGCTCCTACAGGTTTGGCGTTAGGCTTGAAGGCAACGCGGTCTCTGTGGGAGCCGCGCTTGCCGGCGATGGGCTGCGAGGCAGCCCCAATGCAGGCGACACCCTTCTGACGGATTGTGACCCGGGGCTGACGTAATGCCAGTCAGTCAAGGCGAGGTGTTCGCCGTAGCTTTAGCATCGCCTATGCGATCGAGCGCCGCCCGCGCGGCGCTTCGCGGCTCAAGGCCGCTCCCACATCTGTTTCGTGCCAGTTTCTTCTGTGAGATCACCTGAGCCTGCCTTGTTTGTTCCCTTCGATATCGAAGGGTGCGCCGCTGCTCCTCATCAATCTCCAGCCATGCACCCAGGACGCGCGCACCAAAGGCACAGGCATAATTGGCCCGAAACAGATGTGGGAGCGGCCTTGTGCCGCGAAGCGCCGCGCGGGCGGCGCTCGATGTCACAGGCCCTCAACATCTCAAGGCAAGCACCTGTCGGCCCTTACTGCTTACCTTTGCAACCACTGCGCATCACCCGCCGCGCCCCCGGCGCGCACGATGTGCAAATCGAAATCGCCTAATGCGGCATTTGCCACTCGGACCTGCACCAGGTGCGTTCGGAGTGGGAAGGTACGCAGTACCCGTGCGTGCCCGGGCACGAAATCGTCGGCCGGGTAACGGCGGGCCGAGCACGGCATTGTTGCCGACATCGAGTTGGTACAGGCGGGGGATATCAACGATGCCTACGAGCGCATGCTGCGCGGTGAGGTGAAGTACCGCTTCGTCATCGACAACGCCAGCCTGGCGACTGCGGGCTAGTGCACAAGCCTCAGGGCGTTGTGCAAATAAGCCAATGTTCGCTGAAAGACCGGGTGGCAATCGGCATAGGGCAGGTCGTCGAGTGGTGCCCAGAAGAAATCGAATAGATGGCCATGGTCATCCAGCGTCTGGTGTGACCAGTGTGCGGGCAGTTCGCCCGGCACCTGGCACAGCTGAAACGACCAGACCTGGCCGAGGTGTCCGGCATCCCAGCAGCCCAGGATCTCCGCACAGATGCACAAATTGCCGGGGCTGCTTCGCAGCCCATCGCGACGCAAGGCCGCTCCTACAAGGGGCCGCGTCGGTGTTTAGAACGCGCCCTGCAGCGTCACCATGAAGTTGCGCGGTTCGCCGTAGAAGTTGCCCCAGCCCGGCGCGCCGATGGTGGCGTAGTACTTTTTGTCGAACAGGTTGTTGCCGTTGACGGCAACGGTCCAGTTCGGGTCAAGCCGATATTGCACGCGGCCGTTCCACACGGTGTAGCCGGCTTGTTCGACACGGGTAGTGCCGGTGGTGCGGAAGTTTTCGCTCTGGCTGTTCAGGCCGGCACCCACGGTCCAGCGTTCAAGCGCGCCGTCCAGCTGGTAATCACCCCACACCTTGAGCATGTGCCGCGGGATGAAGCTGGAGGTGAAGGTCAGCTCGGTGGGGTCGCTGTCCTCGATGGTCTTCAGGTACTTGGTCTGGGTGTAGGTGTACCCCGCCAGCAGTTGCAGGCGCTCGATCGGCGAGCCGCTGATCTCGGCCTCGAAGCCCTGTGCACGGACCTTGCCACTGTCGGTGTAGCAATAGCCGTCGCCTGACGGGCAGGTCTCGATGTAGTCACTTTCCGCGCGGTGATTCTCGAGGGTGCGGAACAGGTTGAACGAGGTGTTCAGCGCGCCGCCCAACAGCTCGCCCTTGATGCCTATCTCGTAGTTGGCACCGGTCTTGGGCTGGAGCGGTTGCCGCTCGGCATTTACCTTGTCGCTCTGCGGCTGAAAGATGTCCGCGTAGCTGGCATAGGCGGTCCACTGGTCGTTCAGGTCGTACAGCACGGCGGCGAACGGCGTGACCTGGCCGTTTTCCTGGCTGCGGTTATTCACCCAGTAATCGTAGTACTGGGTATAGGAGTCGCTCTTGTTGCGGTACCAGCTTACCCGTGCGCCCAGTACCAGGGTCAGCGGCTCTGCCAGTTTCAAACGCAGGTTGGCGTAGGTGCCGTATTGGGTGGTGGTGGAGTCGGTTGGCACACTGCCACCGCGCGTCGGGTTGACCAGGTAATCGGCCTTGGACGGGTGTGGAAAGTTCGCAGTGGGGGCGAACGGGTCCTGCTTGCCGTCCAGCAGCATCAGCGCGAAGTAATCGTGGGTTTTCTGCCGGCTGGCGTTGGCACCGATGATCAGTTCGTGCTGCAGGCCAAACGCCTCGAACTTGCCATCAACATAACTATCGAAGCCGTAGTCGTCCTGGTCGTAATCGAAACGGCCGGCTCGGACGCTCATGCTGGCGGTACTGGCACCGACCGGTACCGCGCCTTCGGAGTACGCGTATTCGATGTCCTGGGTGTTGTGGGTGTAGATCGAGGCGAAATTCAGCGTCCAGTCATCATTGAACCGGTGCTTGAGGTCGGCATAGCCGGTAATACGCTGGCTTTGCAGGTCGTTCCAGCTGGCGCCCAGGCAGGTGGAGCGCGACAGTTTCAGGTCACTGCCATCGGCGTAGCGAGGCACGCCGGCGTAGCACGGTGTGGCATCGACATCCTCGTAAGCCAGGCCAAAGCCGAGGGTGGTGTCGTCGCTGACGTCCCAGTCGATGGCGCCGTACAGCACCTGGTCCTGGCGCTTGGCAACGTCATAGAAGTACTGGCGGTCCTGCAGTGCCGCCACTGCCCGGCCACGCACGGTCCCCGAATCGTTCAGCGGGCCGCCTACGTCGACCTGGCCGCGATAGTTGTCCCAGCTGCCGGCAGACAGGGTGACGGTGGTCGCGGCCTTGTCCTGGCCGCGCTTGCGCACGAAGTTGACGCCGCCGGCAGAGGAGCCGGAGCCCTTCATCATGCCGGCCGCCCCCTTGAGGATCTCGACCCGGTCATAGAACGCCATGTCGCTGGAAAAGCTGTTTGCCTGCACGTAGTTGCCGCCCACGTCCAGTGGCACGCCGTCGTACTGGTACTGGCCGTCGAGGTTGAAACCACGCGAATAGAAGTACTTGCCGCCCATGGGCGAGTCGTAAACGGTAATGCCCGGGGTTTTGTCCAGTACCTGTTCCAGCGTGTTGAGGTTCTGGTCGTCGAGCATCTTGCGGGTCATCACGGTGACCGACTGCGGGGTTTCCTTCAGCGTATGCACACCCTTGCCGATGGTCACGGCGCGAGCGGTATACGACTGGGTGCCTTCGCTGGTCGCATCCAGCCGGTTGGCGTCGATGTTCAACGGCCCCAGTTCCATGGCCGTGCCATTGTCGGCAGGCACCAGCACATAACCGCCGTTGCCCTGGCGCTGCGCCTGCAAGCCACTGTTGCCCAGCAGCCGTACCAGCCCTTCCTCAATGCTGTAGCTGCCCTCCAGGCCAGTGCTGGTGAGGTTGTGCGTTTGTGCGGTGTCGAACGAAATGGTCACGCCCGCCTGCACGCCGAACTGGGTGATGGCATTGCCCAATGGGCCAGCGGCGATATGGTAGGCGGTCTGGCTCTGCGCCATGGCCTGGGCAGGCATCAGCAGCGCGGCCGGTGCGCTGGCCAGGGACATGCCGAACAGCACCAGGCGCACAGCCTGGCTCAGCGTGGTTGCAGGGGTGGGGTGCAGGTGGGGCATTACGTGATCCTTCCGAGTCATGGCAGAAAGTCGCTGTCGTCGCGGCTTGTGTCAGGGACGGACGAGAATCGAAATCAGCAAGATTTCACTGAAAGTTTTTTCAACGGCTGTTCAGGCAGGTTCCACGCTGACCCAGTAGCGGCTGAGATAACGCACCTTCACCGGCAGGGTTTTCGGCAGGTTGGCCAGGGCGATGTCGGTGTTGTCGATGCGAAACGCGCCGGAAATGCTCATGGCCTGGATCGACGAGGCGCAGCGCAGCACCCCTGGCCGGTAGCGCCCTAGCTCTTCGATGAAATCGCCCAGGTGCCAGTCGTTCACGCTCAGCATGCCTTGCAGCCACGCCGTGGAGTCGGCGGGCAGGGCATGGGGGCTGGTGAAGTCGTCGGGGCCGAAGCTCACCTGTTGCCCGGCTTGCAGTTGCAGCACCCGGTCCAGATGGCGTTGCGGACGCACCTCGACCGAGGCCTGCAGTACACCCACCCGCGTCTGCTGCGCGAGTTTGCGAATACTGAACGCGGTACTGCGGGCAAGGATGCTGCCATCGTCGGTGTGTACGATGAACGGGCGCTGCTGCCGGTCGCTGACCGGTTTCACCAGGATTTCCCCCTGGTACAACTGGATCGCCCGCACCTTGGCGTCATAGCGCACGTCCAGCGCGGTACCCACGTTCAGTTCCAGTTGCGAGCCGTCTGCCAATTGCAGGGTGCGCCGTTCGCCGGTGCCGGTACGTTGCTGGGCCAACAGGGCGTGGTAGGGCACCTGTTCAGCTGCCAGCCAGCCGCCGCCACCCATGGCCAGCAGCAGGCTCAGCACTTTCAGCACGTCACGGCGCTGTGCCTGGGCTGCCCCCAGGCTGGACAGCGCCGCCTGCGCCGGCACCATGGCCCATTGCTGCTGGAGTTTTTCCACGCGTGCCCAGGCGGCGGCATGTTGCGGGCTGGCCTGCAGCCACTGGCGCCAGGCCTGGGTGCGGGCGTCGTTGCTGGCACCGTCGTTCAGTTGTACATACCAGGTCGCGGCGGCTTCGAGCGTCTTGAGTTCCATGTGCTCAGCCTTCGACTGCCAGCAGGCAGCGGGTCATGGCCTTGATCAGGTGATTCTTCACGGTGGTGACCGACACGCCAAAGCGCTCAGCCGCTGCCCCGTAGGTCAGGCCTTCGAGTTGCACGGCCAGGAAGATGGCGCGGGTCTTGGCACCCAGTTCGTCGAGCAGGCTGTCTACTGCTACCAGCATTTCGATGATCGACAGGCGCACCTCGGGCGAGACTTCCACCGGCTCCGGGCGCAGGGCCAGGGCCTGCAGGTAGGCCTGTTCGATGGTGCGACGGCGGCCCTTGTCGATCAGCAGCGAGCGGGCGATGGCGCTGAGGTAGCTGCGTGGCTCGCGGATCGGCAATTGATTACGGGCAGTCATCACCCGCAGGAATGTGTCGTGGGCCAGGTCCGAGGCATCGGCGGCATTGCCCAGGCGGGCGCGCAGCCAACCCTTCAGCCAGCTGTTGTTCTCGCTGTACAAGTGGTGCAGGGCCTGGGAATCGAGCGTCGACATGGCGTCAAGACCGCATTATTAATGGGAATTGATCGCATTGTTATTGGGGGAGGATTCGATTGCAAGGGCCTTGCAGTGCCGACAGGGTTTACGCGGTCGTTGTAGGAGCGGCCTTGCGTCGCGAAAGGGCCGCAACGCGACCCCGGCGATTGTGCATGGGGTATGAAGACCGTGGGGGTGCTTCGCACCCCGATCGCGACGCAAGGCCGCTCCTACAGGGGATCGTGCATGCTTGTTAGAACCCAGCCTCCAGGCCCAGCAGGTCCTGCACCGTCTGCCGCCGGCGGATCATGCGCAGGGCGCCGTTCTCGATCAGGAACTCTGGCAGTAACGGTCGGCTGTTGTAGTTCGACGACATCGACGCGCCATACGCGCCGGCGTCATGAATGACCAACAGGTCGCCCACTTGGGCCTGGGGCAGGTCTTGCGGGGTCAGCTCCTGGTCATCCTGGGTGAACACGTCACCCGACTCGCACAGCGGCCCGGCCACCACGGTCGGCTGGCGTGGGCGGTCCACCGGCTGGCCGTTGGCATCGAGCAGGGTCATGCCGTGGTAGGCACCGTACATGGCCGGGCGCATCAGGTCGTTGAAGCCAGCGTCGATCATGACGAAGGTATTGCGCCCCACCTGTTTCACTGCACGCACCTCGGCCACCAGGTAACCGGACTCGGCCACCAGGAAGCGGCCAGGCTCGATCTCCATGCGCACCGGGTGGCCGAGCATCGCTTCGATTTCCTTGCGTGCTACCGCCCAGGTCTGGGCATAGCGTTGCAGGTCGACCGGCTTGTCGGTGCTGCGGTACGGGGTAGACAGCCCGCCGCCGATGGAAAACGCCTCGATGTCCACGCCCAGGCGGCCGATCAGCTCGATCATCGAGCGGGCCACCTGCTCCAGGTGCTGGTAATCCACCCCGGAGCCGATGTGCATGTGCACGCCCACCAGGTGCAGGCCATGGGCCTTGATCACCGCCAGCGCTTCGTCCAGTTCTTCATGCCAGATACCGTGCTTGCTGTTTTCGCCGCCGGTATTGGTCTTGCGGCTGTGGCCATGGCCGAAGCCCGGGTTGATGCGGATCCACACGCGGTGGCCCGGGGAACGCTCACCCAACTGGCGCAGCATGTCGATTGAGCCGGCGTTGACTTCGATCTGTTCTGCCACCACCCGCTCCAGGGTCGGCCGGTCCAGCGCATCGCAGGTCAGCACCACACCCGCCGGGTCGCCCGCGACGCTGGCACCGGCAGCGAAGGCCCGCTCCATTTCGCCCAGCGATACCGCGTCCAGCACCAGGCCGTGGCCACGCATCAGGCGCAGCACGTGCAGGTTGGGGTTGGCTTTCTGGGCGAAGCGTACGGTGTCGAACACCTCCAGCTGTGCCACGCGCTCAGCGATGGTGCTGGCATCGTAGGCCCACAGCGGCGAGCCGTGCTGGCGGACCGCCTCGGCCAGGAGGGTGAAGGTTGCAGTCATGGTGGCGCTACTCCTATCAGGAAGGCCCTCAGCATGAGGTAAAGCGCGAATTCATAAAAATAGCTATTTTTCTACCGGCTATTCATATCTGATATGGCTGTTGTCATCTCGCAGGCCTTACAGTGAAACTCTCCATCCGCCATATCGAAGTGTTCCGCGCCATCATGGCGGCGGGCAGCGTCACCGGTGCAGCGCGCCTGTTGTTTACCTCGCAGCCCACCGTCAGCCGTGAACTGGCGCGGCTGGAGCAGGTGACCGGGCTGAACCTGTTCGAGCGCGAGGGTGGCCGCCTGGTGGCGACGGCCCAGGCGTTGCTGTTGATCGAGGAGGTCGAGCGCGCCTACGTCGGGCTGGAGCGGATCGACCGCTTTGCCCAGGCTATTCGCAATTTCGAGCAGGGCCGGCTGGCCATCACCTGCCTGCCGCTGTTCTCGCAAACGCTGCTGCCCAAGGCTTGCCAGCGCTTTTACCAGCAGCACCGAGGGGTGAGCGTGAGCATCCTGGCGCAGGAGTCGCCGTTGCTGGAGGAGTCACTGGTGGCCCAGCAGCATGACCTGGGCCTGACCGAGGTCGAGCAGATACCGCGCGGTGCCTATGGCGAGTTGCTCTTCAGCGCCAACATGGTGTGCGTATTGCCCGCGCACCACCCGTTGCAGGCCAAGGCCGAGCTGGAGCTGAGCGATTTCCATGAGGTCGACTTCATCAACCTGGCCAGCCTGGACACCTACCGCCAGCGCCTTGACCAGCACTTTCGTGCCGCGGGGGTAAACCGCCGCACGGTGATCGAGACCACCAGTGCGGCGTCGGTGTGTGCGATGGTGCGCCAAGGCCTGGGGGTGGCGATCATCAACCCGCTGAGCGGGCTGGAGGCGGCGCAGGGCGGGCTGCCGATCCGCCGCTTGCGGGTGTCGGTGCCGTACCAGGTGATGCTGATCCGGCCGGACCATAGGCCGGCTTCGGCTGCGGTGGAGCCGTTTTGTGAGGCGTTGCGGCAACAGGCGCAGGAAATGCAGGCGGCGTTGATTTAAGGCCAGGCATGCTCTTTGTAGGAGCGGCCTTGTGTCGCGAAAGGGCCGCAAAGCGGCCCCAGGATTCCAGCGTCACGGCATATATTGCCGGGGCCGCGTTGCGGCCCTTTCGCGACACAAGGCCGCTCCTACAATGGACCGCGTTCAAATTTCGCAGACAAGGGTTCCGGTCCCGGCCAGAATGTTCTCCAGGGTTTCCTTCACCTCATCCAGGTCACTCAGTTCGCTGGTCAGGTTGATCTCCAGCACCTCGTCGCCCTTCAGCGCATCACGGTCGCCGGCCGCCACTTCGATCAGCAGGCGCTTGGCACTCAAGGTCACTTTCAGCCCATCCAGCGTCGACGGCTCGTCATCCAGGGTCAGGTCGACGGTGTCTTCGTCCGGGTAGCGGGTCAGCAGAAACATCTGACCCTTGTCGCTGTGGCAGCACAGGGTCGCCATGTTGTCTTCCTCGTCATCGCAAGGGGTGGCGAACAGCAGGGCAGTGTTGATTTGCATGATCAGGCTCGGATCAAAGGAAACGGAAGGGAATTCTGACAGTCTTGGCTACATGCATAAACGTAAAGTTACCGCCCCTTGACCGAAATTGTCGCAGCGCTGCAAGCCTTGATGACCGATCAGTCGTTAAGCTTCGCCCAGCCCTGGGCGTGCCTGCGCACGTTCAACGCCTGGTTTTTACCGTCCGCCTTGCCACGGGTTGGCTATCGTTGATCCGTACATGGCGCACGCAGCGACGCTTCAACTATTACAAAGCCCAAGCGGAGTACCACAGATGGCGTTCTTCACCGCAGCCAGCAAAGCCGACTTCCAGCATCAACTGCAAGCGGCCCTGGCGCAGCACATCAGCGAACAGTCCCTGCCACAAGTGGCGCTATTCGCCGAGCAGTTCTTCGGCATCATCTCTCTGGACGAACTCACCCAGCGCAGGCTTTCCGACCTGGCCGGCTGCACCCTGTCAGCCTGGCGCATCATCGAACGTTTCGACCCCGAAACCCCGCAAGTGCGGGTGTACAACCCCGATTACGAACGTAACGGCTGGCAGTCGACCCATTCGGTGGTCGAAGTGCTGCACCACGACCTGCCGTTCCTGGTCGATTCGGTACGCACCGAACTCAACCGCCGCGGCTACAGCATTCACACCCTGCAGACCACCGTGCTCAGCGTGCGCCGTGGCGCCAAGGGCGAGCTGCTGGAACTGCTGCCAAAAGGCAGCCAGGGCGAGGGCGTGCAGCATGAGTCACTGATGTACCTGGAAATCGACCGCTGCGCCAACGCCGCCGAGCTGACCGTGCTGGCCCGCGAGATCGAGCAGGTGCTGGCTGAGGTGCGGGTGGCGGTCGCCGACTTCGAGCCGATGAAGGCCAAGCTGCGTCAAGTGGTGGCCGAGGTGGAACAGACCGCCTTCGGCCCGGCGCAAAACGAGAAGGGCGAGGTCAAGGCCTTCCTGGAATGGCTGCTGGACAACCACTTCACCTTCCTGGGCTATGAAGAATTCACCGTCAAGGGCGACGCCTCCGGTGGCCAGATGGTCTACGACGAGCAGTCGTTCCTCGGCCTGCCGCGCCGCCTGCGGGTGGGCCTGACCGCCGAAGAGCTGCGCATCGAAGACTACGCCGTGGCCTACCTCAACGAGCCGCTGCTGCTGTCGTTCGCCAAGGCCGCGCTGCCTAGCCGCGTCCACCGCCCGGCCTACCCGGACTACGTGTCGATCCGCCAGCTGGATGCCGACGGCAAGGTCATCAAGGAGCACCGCTTCATGGGCCTGTACACCTCGTCGGTGTATGGCGAAAGCGTGCATGCCATTCCGTATATCCGCGTGAAAGTGGCCGAAGTGGAGCGCCGTTCGGGCTTCGACCCCAAGGCCCACTTGGGCAAGGAACTGGCCCAGGTGCTGGAAGTGCTGCCGCGCGACGACCTGTTCCAGACGCCGATCGACGAGCTGTTCACCACGGTCATGGCGATCGTGCAGATCCAGGAGCGCAACAAGATCCGCGTGTTCCTGCGCAAAGACCCGTACGGCCGCTTCTGCTACTGCCTGGCCTACGTGCCGCGGGAAATCTACTCCACCGAAGTACGGCAGAAGATCCAGCAAGTGCTGATGGAGCGCCTGAAGGCCAGCGACTGCGAGTTCTGGACCTTCTTCTCGGAATCGGTACTGGCCCGTGTGCAGCTGATTCTGCGGGTCGACCCGAAGAACCGTATCGATATCGACCCGCAGCAACTGGAGCGCGAAGTCATCCAGGCCTGCCGCTCGTGGCATGACGACTACTCGGCGCTGGTGGTGGAGAACTTCGGCGAAGCCCAGGGCACCAACATCCTTGCCGACTTCCCCAAAGGCTTCCCGGCCGGTTACCGTGAGCGCTTTGCCGCGCACTCGGCGGTGGTCGACCTGCAGCATGTGTTGAACCTGACGGAACACAAGCCGCTGGCGATGAGTTTCTACCAGCCGCTGACCCAGGTGGGCGAGCGCATCCTGCACTGCAAGCTGTACCACGCCGACACGCCGCTGGCGCTGTCCGACGTGCTGCCGATCCTGGAAAACCTCGGCCTGCGCGTGCTCGGTGAGTTCCCGTACCGCCTACGCCATGCCAGTGGCCGTGAATACTGGATCCACGACTTTGCCTTTACCTACAGCGAAGGCCTGAGCCTGGATATCCAGCAGCTCAACGACACCCTGCAGGACGCCTTTATTCACATCGTCCGTGGCGATGCCGAAAATGACGCCTTCAACCGCCTGGTGCTCACCGCTGGCCTGCCATGGCGCGACGTTGCCCTGCTGCGCGCCTACGCCCGTTACCTCAAGCAGATCCGCCTGGGCTTCGACCTCGGCTATATCGCCAGCACCCTGAACAACCACACCGACATTGCCCGCGAGCTGACCCGGTTGTTCAAGACCCGCTTCTACCTGGCGCGCAAGCTCACCCCGGACGACCTGGACGACAAGCAGCAGCGCTTGGAACAGGCTATCCTGACCGCGCTGGACGACGTGCAGGTGCTGAACGAAGACCGCATCCTGCGCCGCTACCTGGACCTGATCAAGGCCACCCTGCGCACCAACTTCTACCAGCCGGACGCCAACGGCCAGAACAAGTCGTACTTCAGCTTCAAGTTCAACCCCAAGCTGATCCCCGAGCTGCCCAAGCCGGTACCCAAGTTCGAGATTTTCGTCTACTCGCCACGGGTCGAGGGCGTGCACCTGCGCTTCGGCAATGTTGCCCGCGGCGGCCTGCGCTGGTCCGACCGCGAAGAAGACTTCCGCACCGAAGTGCTCGGCCTGGTCAAGGCCCAGCAGGTGAAAAACTCGGTGATCGTGCCAGTCGGCGCCAAGGGCGGCTTCCTGCCGCGTCGCTTGCCGCTGGGCGGCGGGCGTGACGAGATCGCCGCCGAAGGCGTGGCGTGCTACCGCATCTTCATTTCCGGCCTGCTCGACATCACCGATAACCTCAAGGACGGTGGCGTGGTGCCCCCGGCCAACGTGGTGCGCCACGACGATGACGACCCGTACCTGGTGGTGGCAGCCGACAAGGGCACCGCGACCTTCTCCGACATCGCCAACGGCATTGCCATCGACTATGGCTTCTGGCTGGGCGATGCCTTTGCCTCGGGCGGTTCGGCCGGTTACGACCACAAGAAGATGGGCATTACCGCCCGCGGCGCCTGGGTGGGCGTGCAACGCCACTTCCGCGAGCGCGGCATCAACGTGCAGCAAGACCCGATCACGGTCATTGGTGTCGGCGACATGGCCGGCGACGTGTTCGGCAACGGCTTGCTGATGTCCGACAAGCTGCAACTGGTGGCGGCGTTCAACCACCTGCACATCTTCATCGACCCCAACCCGGAGCCTGCGTCCAGCTTTGCCGAGCGCAAGCGCCTGTTCGACCTGCCGCGCTCGGCCTGGAGCGACTACGACACCAGCATCATGTCCGAAGGCGGCGGGATCTTCCCGCGCAGTGCCAAAAGCATCGCCATCAGCCCGCAGATGAAAGAGCGCTTCGCCATCGAAGCCGACCGCCTGACCCCGACCGAGCTGCTGAATGCGCTGCTCAAGGCCCCGGTAGACCTGCTGTGGAACGGCGGCATCGGTACCTACGTCAAGGCCAGCACCGAAAGCCACGCCGATGTCGGCGACAAGGCCAACGATGCGCTGCGGGTCAACGGCAACGAACTGCGCTGCAAGGTGGTCGGCGAGGGCGGCAACCTGGGCATGACCCAGCTTGGCCGTGTGGAGTTCGGCCTCAACGGCGGCGCCACCAACACCGACTTCATCGACAACGCCGGCGGCGTGGACTGCTCCGACCACGAGGTCAACATCAAGATCCTGCTCAACGAAGTGGTGCAGGGTGGCGACATGACCGAAAAGCAGCGCAACCAGCTGCTCGGTAGCATGACCGATGAAGTGGCCGGCCTGGTGCTGGGCAACAACTACAAGCAGACCCAGGCGCTGTCGCTGGCCGCCCGCCGCGCCCGCGAGCGAATTGCCGAGTACAAGCGCCTGATGGCCGACCTGGAGGCGCGCGGCAAGCTGGACCGCGCCATCGAGTTCCTGCCGTCCGAAGAGCAATTGGCAGAACGCCTGGCTGCCGGCCAGGGCCTGACCCGCGCCGAGCTGTCGGTGCTGATCTCGTACAGCAAGATCGACCTCAAGGAGCAGCTGCTCAAATCGTTGGTACCGGACGACGACTACCTGACCCGCGACATGGAAACCGCCTTCCCGCCGTCGCTGGTCAGCAAATTCGCCGAGGCCATGCGCCGCCACCGCCTGAAGCGCGAAATCGTCAGCACCCAGATCGCCAACGACCTGGTCAATAACATGGGCATCACCTTCGTCCAGCGCCTGAAAGAGTCGACTGGCATGAGCCCGGCCAATGTGGCCGGGGCTTACGTGATCGTGCGTGACATTTTCCACTTGCCACACTGGTTCCGCCAGATCGAGGCGCTCGACTACCAGGTGCCGGCCGAAATCCAGCTGACCTTGATGGACGAGCTGATGCGCCTGGGCCGCCGGGCTACCCGTTGGTTCTTGCGTAGCCGGCGCAACGAGCAGGATGCCGGGCGTGACACCGCACACTTCGGGCCGAAGATCGCGCAACTGGGGCTCAAGCTGGACGAACTGCTCGAAGGGCCGACCCGCGAACGCTGGATGGTGCGCTACCAGGGCTTCGTCGAGGCCGGTGTGCCGGAGTTGCTGGCGCGCATGGTGGCCGGCACCAGCCACCTGTATACCCTGCTGCCGATCATCGAAGCAGCCGACGTGACCGGGCATGAGCCGGCGCAGGTGGCCAAGGCGTTCTTCGCCGTGGGCAGCGCGCTGGACCTGACCTGGTACCTGCAGGAAATCAGCAACCTGCCGGTGGAGAACAACTGGCAGGCACTGGCCCGCGAGGCGTTCCGCGACGATATCGACTTGCAGCAGCGGGCTATCACTATCTCGGTCCTGCAGATGGCCGATGCCCCGGACGACATGGACGCCCGTGTTGCACTGTGGGCCGAGCAGCACCGGGTGATGGTGGAGCGCTGGCGCGCCATGCTTGACGACCTGCGCAACGCCACCGGCACCGACTATGCGATGTACGCGGTGGCCAACCGCGAGCTGGTCGACCTGGCCATGAGCGGGCAGGCGGCGGTGGTGCCGTCCTGAGCTTGAGCTGAAATAAAAAAGCCCCGGCAGCGATGCCGGGGCTTTTTATTAGGGGCTTGCACAATCCCTGTAGGAGCGGCCTTGTGTCGCGAAAGGGCTGCAAAGCAGCCCCGGCGATATGTGCGGCGTAGCTAAAATCCTGGGGGCGCTACGCACCCCTTTCGCGACGCAAGGCCGCTCCTACAGGGCCTGTGCAGGCTTCAAGGGTTGTGCAGGCTTACTTGAACCTGCGCTCCACCCCTTTCTCCACCAGAATCTTCGCCGAAATCTCCTCCACCGAAAAATGCGTGGAGTTGATGTTGGGAATGTTCTCCCGCCGGAACAGGCTTTCCACCTCTCGCACCTCGAACTCGCACTGGGCAAAACTCGAATAACGGCTGTTGGGCTTGCGCTCGTGGCGGATGGCCGTCAGGCGGTCAGGGTCGATGGTCAGCCCGAACAGCTTGTTGTGGTGTTTTTTCAGCACCGCCGGCAGCTGCAGGCGCTCCATGTCGTCTTCGGTCAGCGGGTAGTTGGCGGCGCGGATGCCGAACTGCATGGCCATGTACAGGCAGGTTGGGGTCTTGCCGCAACGCGACACACCCACCAGGATCAGGTCGGCCTTGTCGTAGTAATGGGTACGCGCGCCGTCGTCGTTGTCGAGGGCGAAGTTCACCGCCTCGATGCGCTCCATGTAGTTGGAATTACCGCCAATCGAGTGCGATTTACCCACGGAATACGACGAATGGGCGGTCAATTCCTGCTCGAGCGGGGATAAAAACGAAGAAAAGATGTCGATCATGAAGCCGTTCGACGTGGCCAGGATCTCGCGGATGTCCTGGTTGACGATGGTGTCGAAGATGATCGGGCGCACCCCGTCGCGCTCGGCCGCAGCGTTGATTTGCTGGACCATGGTTCGCGCCTTGTCGGGTGAATCGATGTACGGGCGGGTGAATTTGTTGAACGGAATGCTCTCGAATTGCGCGAGCAGACTCTGGCCCAGGGTTTCGGCAGTGATACCGGTGCCGTCGGAGATGAAGAACGCGGTTCGTTTCATTTGCGATCTGGGCCTTAAGCTGATGAAGATTCTTGGATATGATAAGTTCGGTTTGCCGAATGCGGCTGTCGTCATTCTGCCACATTTGCAAAGCCTATTTTCCAGGTACAGGCCACAAACGCCCGGCCAAGTCATAGAAGACAGGCGGGCGCCTTTTGAGCTTTTCCAACACAGTTAGTGGAGAGATCACCTTGGTAGAGTACGTAGTTTCCCTCGATAAGCTCGGCGTCCATGATGTAGAGCATGTGGGGGGCAAGAACGCATCCCTGGGCGAGATGATCAGTAACCTCGC
>NZ_JBJDNB010000053.1:0-35428 GCF_044900445.1 Pseudomonas sp. NPDC089407 | reverse complement strand
GACACAGGGTTGCCTTCTTCGCGGGACAAGCCCGCTCCCACAATGGCCATTGTTCTCTGCGAGACAGCGCAGCCCGGAAGGGCTGGGTGATCTCCTGCAAAGGACTGCGTCTGTGCTGTGCCTGTGTAGGAGCAGGTTCACCCGCGAAGAGGCCCGCACTGCCAACACAAAAACCACTACCAACCCCTGATCAATTAGTTATAAGATAACGTTTCACTTGACATCAATTCCCATCAGCGACCCTCCATGACAAGCGCCAGCGCCACCCCTACCCTGCTTACCCAGCGCCTGCAGAGCATCGATGCCCTGCGCGGCCTGGTGATTCTGTTCATGCTCCTGGACCACGTCCGCGAGACCTTCTTCCTGCACCGCCAGGTCAGCGACCCAATGGCCATCGACACCACCGAGCCGTCGCTGTTCATCAGCCGCACCCTGGCCCACTTGTGCGCGCCGGTGTTCGTCCTGCTGACCGGTCTTTCGGCCTGGCTGTACGGCGAGAAATACCAGGGCCGTGGCGATGTCTCGGCGTTTCTGTTCAAGCGCGGGCTGTTCCTGGTGGTGCTGGAGTTCACCTTGGTCAACTTTGCCTGGACCTTCCAGTTGCCGCCCAGCGTGATCTACCTGCAGGTCATCTGGGCCATTGGTATCAGCATGATTGCCCTGTCGCTGCTGGTATGGTTGCCACGCGCCGCGTTGCTGGCGCTGGGGGCGGTGATCATCGCTGGCCACAACCTGCTCGACAGCCTGCACTTTGGTGTGGAATCGGCCCTGCATGTGCCATGGGCGATCCTGCATGACCGCGGCTGGCTGGAATGCTCCGACAGCCTGCGCCTGCGCACCTCGTACCCGGTGCTGCCGTGGATAGGTGTCATCGCCCTGGGCTATGGCCTGGGCCCGTGGTTTGCCCGTGGCAGCGAGGCCGGGCAGCGTCAGCACCGCCTGCTGCTGGCCGGGTTGCTCGCGCTGCTGGGCTTTGTCGTACTGCGTATGCTCAACGGTTATGGCGAAGCACCGTGGAGCGGCTACCCCACCTTCACGCAAACCCTGATGAGCTTCTTCAACATCACCAAATACCCACCGTCGCTGCTGTTCCTGGCGCTGACCCTGGGCTGCGGCCTGCTGTTGCTGCGCGCCTTCGAACGCGCCGGCCAGGCACGCTGGATCAGCGCCCTGGCGGTGTTCGGTGCGGCACCGATGTTCTTCTACCTGCTGCACCTGTATGTGCTGAAGCTGCTGTACCTGGCCAGCGTGGCTCTGTTCGGCCTCAACCACGGCGACTACTTCGGCTTCGACGGCATCGCCGGGGTGTGGCTGGGTGCCGTGCTGCTGGCAGTTTCGCTGTACCTGCCGGTGCGCTGGTTTGCCCAGCTGAAACAGCGCCGTCGCGACATGCGCTGGCTGAAGTACTTCTGAAAAGCGTTTTCACCCGGCGGCGCGATGGTCTACCATGCGGGCCGCCGGTTTCCACCACGGAATTAATAGGGAATCCCGGGCCCGTCCTTTCGGGCCAATCGGAACTGCCCCCGCAACTGTAGGTGCCGAGCCTGCTCCATCGATGCCACTGGGTATAACTGCCCGGGAAGGCCGGAGCCGGGCCGTGACGCACCAGTCAGGAGACCTGCCGGCCTACATTCACCAACCGGCGGGGTGTCCGGGATTGGCCATCAGTGTTGCCCCTGCCGCCAGCGGGGGCGCGGCGATGCCTGTCCGTGCGTTCATTCCGTGAACTGTCCGATAGGAGATCGCCCAGCATGCTGCCCCGTTTCGCCACCCTGCTCGCCGGCCTCGGCCTCACCGGCCTGGCCCAGGCTGCCGCCACCCACTACCCGCTGACGGTCGACAACTGCGGCAAACCGCAGACCTTCGCCCAGGCGCCGCAGCGCGCGGTCACCATCGGCCAGGCCGGTACCGAGATGCTCTACGCACTGGGCCTGGGCGACAAGCTGGCGGGTACCTCGCTGTGGTTCAACAACGTGTTGCCCGAGTACCAGGCGGTGAACGCCAAGGTGCCGCGCCTGGCCGACAACGACCCCAGCTTCGAGGCGGTGGTCGGCAAACGCCCGCAGCTGGTGGCGGTGCAGTTCGAATGGATGGTCGGCGCCCAAGGCGTGGTCGGCACCCGTGAGCAGTTCGATGAGCTGAAGATCCCCACCTACTTGTTGCCCTCGGACTGTGAAGGCAAGGACAACCTGGTCGGCGCCGACGGCACCCGCCTGCAGGCGTTCCAGGTAGATAGCATCTACAAGAGCGTCAGCCAGCTGGCGGAAATCTTCGACGTGCAGGCGCGTGGGACGGCACTGAACGCCGAGCTGAAAGGCCGCCTGGACGGCGCCAAGGCGCAGCTGGCCGGCAAGGACCTGTCGGCCACGTCGGCACTGTTCTGGTTCTCCAGCGCCGATCTGGATATCGACCCGTATGTGGCGGGCCGCCAGGGTGTCGCCGACTTCATGCTGCGCACCCTGGGCGTGCGCAACGTGGTCGAATCCAGCGAGGAATGGCCAACCGTAGGCTGGGAAACCCTGGCTAAGGCCAACCCGACCTGGCTGATCATCGCCCGCATGGACCGCCGCCGCTTCCCCGCCGACGACTACCAGAAGAAACTGGCATTCCTGCGCAGCGACCCGGTCACGCGCAACATGGACGCGGTAAAACACGACCGCATCATCATCCTTGATGCCGACGCCATGCAGGCCGGCATCCGCCTGTTCACCGGGCTGCAGACCTTGTCCACAGCCTTCGTCAGCGGTAAAGCAACCCCGTGATGACGCGCCTGTTACCCTGCATCGCAGTTGCCCTGGCAGCCTTGCTGGTCGCCCTGCTGGCCGGTACTGCCATCGGCGAAACCAACCTGCCGCCCAGCGTAGTCGGCCAGGTACTGGCCAACCACCTGTGGCAGGCCGGTTACCCAGTCGACCCGATCGACGCCGGCATCGTCTGGAACTACCGCCTGACCCGTAGCCTGGTCGCGGCGGCTTGCGGTGCTGGCCTGGCCACGTGCGGGGTGATCCTGCAGGCGCTGTTGCGCAACCCCTTGGCCGAACCCTACCTGCTGGGGCTGTCTGCCGGTGCCTCGACCGGGGCCGTACTGGTCGGCCTGCTGGGGCTTGGTAGCCTGGCCTTGAGCATGTCTGCCGGGGCCTTCATCGGCGCCCTGGCCGCCTTCGCCCTGGTGCTGGTGCTGGCCCGCGCCGCTGGCCCGAGCAGCAACAATGCCCAGGTGATCCTCGCCGGGATCGCCGGCTCGCAACTGTTCAACGCCTTGACGGCGTTCCTGATCACCAAGTCGGCCACCGCCGAGCAGGCACGCGGCATCCTGTTCTGGCTGCTGGGCAACCTCAGCGGCGTGCGCTGGCCTTCGGTGTGGCTGGCGGTGCCGGTGGCGTTGTTCGGTTTGCTGGTGTGCCTGTGGCATCGTCGTGCGCTGGATGCGTTTACCTTCGGCACCGATTCGGCAGCTTCGCTGGGTATTGCGGTGCGGCGCACCCAATTGCTGCTGATCAGCTGTGCGGCACTGGTGACGGCAGTGATGGTGTCCATCGTTGGTGCCATCGGTTTTGTCGGGCTGGTCATCCCTCATGCCCTGCGCCTGCTGCTTGGGCCCGGGCACAGCCGCCTGCTGCCCGCCAGTGCGCTGGGCGGCGCGTTGTTCCTGATTGCCGCCGATATCCTTTCGCGCACACTGATCAGCGGCCAGGTGATCCCGGTGGGTGTGGTCACTGCCCTGATCGGTGCACCGGTGTTCGCGCTGATCCTGGTCAGCCGCCGGGGGCGCCCATGACGGTCATGACCGCTGTCGCCATTGCGCCACTCAGCTGCCAGGGCCTGGGCCTGCAACTGGCCGGCAATCCAGTACTCAACGGTATCGACCTCAACGTGGTTGCCGGCGAAACCCTGGGCATCGTCGGCCCCAACGGCTCTGGCAAATCGTCGCTGCTGAAGTTGCTCGCTGGCCTGCGCAAGCCGGCCAGCGGCCGTGTGCAGTTGATGGGCGAGCCACTGGCCCAGATGCCCCGCCGTCGTGTTGCCCAGACCCTGGCGCTGGTCGAGCAACAGGCCGACACCCTCGATGCCATCAGCGTGTTCGACGCGGTTGCCTTGGGGCGCACGCCGTGGCTGTCGGCGCTGGCACCGTTCTCCCGCGCTGACCGTGCCATCGTCGAGCAGGCGCTGGCCGACCTTGATGCCTTGCATCTGCGCACACGCCTGTGGGGGTCGCTGTCCGGTGGTGAGCGCCAGCGCGTGCACATCGCCCGCGCCTTGGCCCAGCGGCCGCAAGTGCTGCTGCTGGACGAGCCGACCAACCACCTGGACATCCAGCACCAGCTGAGCCTGCTGCAACAGGTACAGGCGCTGCCGGTCACCACCCTGGTGGCCCTGCATGACCTCAACCAGGCGCTGACTTGCGACCGTGTCGCGGTGCTCGACAAAGGCCGCCTGGTCGCCCTTGGTACACCGTTCAAGGTGCTTACCCCCGAACGCCTGCTGAGCACCTTTGGCGTTCACGCCCGCTACCTCACCGACCCTTTCGACGGCGCGCGCATCCTGCGCTTTCGCGCCCCCTGAACCAGGAAGTTCCGCCCATGCTGTTGCGCCCTGTCGCCCTGCTGCTTGCCAGCACCCTGCTTGCCCCTGCCGCGTTGGCCGAAGTGCATGAAGTAAAAATGCTCAACCGCGGCAGCGACGGCGCCATGGTCTACGAACCGGACCACCTGCACATCGCCCCCGGCGACAGCGTACGTTTCCTGCCGACCCAAAGTGGGCACAACGCCGCCAGCGTGGCGGGCCTGCTGCCCGCCGGGGCCGAACCGTTCAAGAGCAAGCTGAACCAGCCGTTCGAACAAACCTTCAAGGTACCGGGCGTATATGGCATTCAGTGCACTCCACACCTGGCGATGGGCATGGTGATGGTGGTCCAGGTGGGTGACGCGACGGCTGCCGAACTGCCCGCCAGCTTGCCGGCGCGGGCAAAAACCCGGTTCGCAGCGCAACTGCAGAAACTTGAGGCAGGCCAGTGAGCCGGCTCTGGTTGACGCTACCCCTGCTGGGGTTGGCACCCTTCGCCCTGGCCGACTCGGCCCAGTCGCAAAGCAACGGTTTTGTCGAGGACGGCAACTGGAGCATCCTCAACCGCAGCGTGTTCGACCAGCGCGACTACAAGCACGGCGGGCGCAACAGCGCTGCGCGCAACGCCTACAAGCCGCGCAACGAACGTAATGGCAAGGCCGAGGAATGGGCCTATGGCTTGATGGGCAGCTTCCAGTCCGGCTTCACCCAAGGGTTGATAGGGGTCGGCGTCGATGCCCACGCCTACCTGGGTGTACAACTCGACAGCGGCGGTGGGCGCGCGGGCAAGGCACGCTTGCTGGGCGTCGATAACGACGGGCACCCGAAAAACGAATACAGCCGTGGCGGCGCGGCGGTAAAGCTGCGCCTGTCCAATACCGTGTTGTCCTACGGCGAGCAACGGGTCAAGACCCCAGTGTTCAGCTCCTCCGACAGCCGCCTGCTGCCCGAGACCGCCACCGGTTTCTTCCTCACCAGCAACGAATTCGACACCCTCAAGCTGGTGGCCGGGCACTTCAACGAAAGCACCGACCGCAACGCCTCAAGCCACGATCAGGGCTTTGTGGTGAACTACTCCAACGGCCGCCAGGGCAACAGCTTCGACCTGGCCGGCGCCGTGTGGAACCCAAGCGCCGCACTGAGCGCCAGCCTGTACACCTCGCGCTATGAGGACAGCTGGAACCAGCACTACCTGGGCAGTACCCTCAGCCATGCGCTGGATGCCCAACGCAGCGTCAGCCTGGACCTCAACCTTTACCGCACCACCGACACCGGCAAGGCGCTGTCCGGGCGTATCGACAACACCACCTGGAGCCTGGTCTCGCGCTATAACCAGGGGCCACACGGCTTCAGCCTGGGCTGGCAGCAGGTGGACGGCAACACGCCATTCGACTATGTAACGCGGGGCGCGATCTTCATTGCCAACGCAGTGCAGATGTCGGACTTCAACGCGCCGAACGAAAAGTCGTGGCAGGCGCGTTATGACCTGAACATGGGTGCCTACGGCGTGCCAGGCTTGAACTTGACGGCATTGTACGTGCGCGGGTTCGACATCGATGGCACCCATGTCGACCCCAACGGCGGGTATGCGTACCTGGGGTATGGCAAGGGTGGCAAGCATTGGGAGCGCGACCTGGAAGCACGTTACGTGGTGCAGAGCGGCAAGGCCAAGGGCACCACGTTTTCACTGAGGCATAACGTACACCGGGGGAATACGGCGCAGGCGGAGCTGGATGGGGACCAGATTCGGCTGGCGGTGGAATGGCCGATATCGGGCGGGTTCTGATAGACCGCGCTGCCTGGGTTGGGGCTGCTTTGCAGCCCATTCGCGGCACAAGGCAGCTCCCACATTGATCCGCATAGGCAGGGCTTTTGTGGGAGCGGCCTGGTGCCGCGAATGGGCCGCACAGCGGCCCCCGGTTCCATCAGGCAACCGAGCTTCCCGCAGGTAACAACCCCCACTGCGCACGCTCCTGCACACTCATCGCTGCCACCACCTCGGCAAACGCACGCTCCAGCGCCGGACTGACATGGCCAAAAGCCCGGTAATGCGTCAGCAAGTAGCGCTCCACGGCCCTTGGCCAGAGCCTTTCCTTATGCGCCGCCTTGATGAGGCCCTTGGCGTGGTGCGGCTTTGCCCCACGCCACAAGGCCATCAACCGGCGCTCGAAATCTTCATAGGTCCACGGGTCTGTGCGGTCGTCGAACTCGTCCAGCAGTTTGAGCCTGTAAAGGGCCATGTATGCCATCGTGAAACTCCCCCCTGATGCCATGAAATAATCGTGCACAGAGGAAGTTAAGCAAGGCGTAGCGCCATGGAAATGAACGTGTAGATCACGCGCAAAGCAACGCTGTAGGCGCTTTCCCACAATTCAGCCCAGCCGCAGCTGCATGTGTGTGGTTTGCCAGACCGGGTCTTGCTCCACATCCACCACAGCAAACCCTTGCCGCTCCCAGAACGCAATCGCGCCCGGCAGAAACGGATGCGTATGCAGGTACAGGCAGCCGATGCCCGCCTGTACCGCACGCGCGCGCAGTGCATTGAACAGCGCGGCAGCCAGGCCATGCCTGCGGTAGGCCGGCAGCACGAACAGGCGCACCACTTCGACCACCCGCTCTGCGCGATAATCAAGTTGGGCAAAACGGTGGTCATAGGGCAGGTAACCGATCACCGCTACCAGTCGCCCGTCATCGCGGGCCTCCAGGAAGCAGCCCTCACCCTCCAGGTAGGTTTCGGCGAATTGCGCCAGGTCACGCGGCAACGGCGCGTTGGCGAGCATCGGGAACAGCGCGCGACGGGCGCTGTCGACAAACGCCAGCACTTCGGCAATGGCATCGCGCGGCACAGGTTGCAGGGTCCAGTTCGGCATCAGGCACTTGGCAAGGGTTGGGAGGCCAAGGTTCTACCGCAGCAGGCCGCTCAAGGCAAATCACAGGGCTCGTCGCGGCCTGGCAGACATCGGTATAATCGCCAGCCTTCACTGCCCGACCAGGCCACGCCATGCCTCGCTTCCAGAAGTTGTTGTTGCCGCTGTTGATGATTGTTGCCCTTGCCGCCTGCGACCAGAAGCCCTCCCGTGAAGAACAGATCCTCGCCCAGCTGCCGCTGCAGGATGCCTACACGCACAACATCGAACGCATGGCCGAGCTGCTCGGCCGCACGCACCCGCGGCTGTCGCAAGCCACCATCCAGGAGGTGCTGCGCAAGCACCTGACAGTCGAAGACCAGCGCCAGGACCTGTTCCGCCTGTACAGCGAAAAGAATTTCAGCGACGCCGAATTCGCCAGCATCGTCGCCGCCACCCAGGACCCGGCCAAGGCCCGCGCCCTGGAAGACACCGAAGACGGCAAGCGCCTGAGCGAAAAGCTCACTGCGTTGATGCGCGAGACTGCCCGCGATGTAAAGGTGCAAGCCCTGGTCGAGCAGCGCATGCAGCAGGTGGAAGACGAACTCAACGCGCTGGACAAGTCCGGCTCTTGAAACGTGGCCGACAGGGTCATCCCTTTTCGTAGCCCTCTTTTGATTACCCGAGGTCAGGGATTGCGCCTGGATCTACGTACACTCATTCTGGTGCTCTGCGCCCTTACCGCCGTGGTCATGCTGTGCGCCAGCTATTTCGCCAGTTACCGGGTGCAGCGCCAATTGCTGATCGACCATGCCCTGGAAGCCAACCGGGTGTATGCGACCAAGCTGGCCAGCATCACCGAAACCTTCATCGCCAATGCCTTGCAGCAGCTGACGTACAGTGCCAGCGTACAAGGCCGGCAACAGAGCGACGCCGCTGCACTGCAGGTAGAGACCGACCGCGTGCTGGGCCAGAGCATGGCCTTCAATTCCACATTCGTGGTCGATGCCAACGGCGTGTTGCTGGCGATATCCCCTGCCCCGCTACGCCACTTGGTCGGCAGCCTCGTGCAAACACCAGGCGCTCAGGAGGCACTGCGCGAACAGCGTCCGCTGGTTTCCACACCCTACCTGTCGGCTGCCAAAAATCTGATAGTGGCACTGTCACAACCCATTTTCGACAGCAACGGCCGTTACCTGGGGTATGTCGGCGGTAGCCTGTACCTGCGTGAACGCAACATCCTCAACAGCCTGTTGGGCGAACACTTCCACCAGGACGGCTCGTACCTGTATGTGGTCGATCGCAACCGCCGTCTGCTGTACCACCCCGACAGCCAGCGGGTGGGCACGGTGGTAGAGGGCAACGCGCTGATTGACCAGCTGGCGACACTGACCAGCGGCACCCGGCAACTGAGCAACAGCCTGGGCGTGGAAGTGCTCGCCGGTTACGCCACCGTCCCCAGTGCCGGCTGGGGCATCGTGGCACAGCAGCCGTTGGCGCAAACGATCATGCCGCTGAGCCCGCTGATCCAGAATGTGGTGGGCACCTCTGTCCCGTTGGCACTGGTAGGCTGCCTGCTGCTCTGGTGGCTGGCAATGACCATCGCCCGGCCACTCTGGCAACTGGCTGCCGGTGCCCGCTCGATGGACCGGGTTGGCACCGCCGAGCGCCTGCATCGGGTGCGGGCTTGGTACTTCGAGGCGGCAGAACTCAAGCGCGCCTTGTTGTTTGGCCTGAATTTGCTGCAAGAGCGCATCGGCCGGCTCAACCGTGATGCCCAGACCGACCCGTTGACCGGCCTGGGCAACCGCCGCAGCCTGGAACTCAACCTGTCGCTACTCGAAGCCGAAGGCCGGGCATTTTCGGCCATTGTGCTGGATATCGACCATTTCAAACGGGTCAATGACAACCACGGGCACGAGGTGGGCGACCAGGTGCTGCGCCGGCTGGCAGAGCTGATGCGCCGTTGTTGCCGCGAAGGTGACCTGCTGTGCCGCACCGGGGGTGAGGAGTTTCTGATGCTGCTGCCGGGGGCCAGCCTGGAGGTGGCGGCAGTGGTGGCCGAACGGTTGCGGGTGACGGTGCAGGATACGCCGGTGGAGCCTGTTGGGGCAGTGACGGTTTCACTGGGGGTGGCGCGCTGGGATGGCGAGGCAGGTAGCGAGCCAGGGGAAATATTGAGTGAGGCTGACCGAGCGCTCTACCGGGCCAAGCAGGCGGGGCGTAATCGGCTGGTGATTGCCTGAGTCTGGCGAGTAACCTGTGGGAGCAGGTTCACCCGCGAAGAGGCCGGAACAGACGATGCACAGTTCAAGGCAAGCCCATTGCCACATGAAGAATATGAACCTAACTGGTTGTAACAGTCCTTGTCATAAAACTGCAGTGTTTCAGTCATAGGATTGACCCCAACCTGACATTTTCATTTCATGGATGAGCGTCTCATGCGTCGTGTGGTTTTCAATCAGAAAGGTGGCGTCGGCAAATCCAGCATCGCCTGCAACCTTGCCGCAGCCAGTGCCGCCGAAGGCTACCGGACCTTGCTGGTCGACCTCGACCCGCAGGCCAATGCCACCTACTACCTCACCGGCCTGGTCAATGACGCCATCCCTGCCGGCATTGCCGACTTCTTCCGCCAGACCCTGTCGCCCGTCACCGCAGCCGGCAAGAAACACCGCGTGGCAATCACAGAAACCCGCTACAGCAACCTGCACCTGATCACCGCCAGCCCCGACCTCAGCGACCTGCAGAGCAAGCTGGAGAGCAAATTCAAGATTAACAAGCTGCGCAAGCTGCTGGTGGAGCTGGGCGAGGACTATGAACGGATCTACATCGACACCCCGCCGGCGCTCAATTTTTACACCTTCAGCGCCTTGGTGGCGGCCGAGCGCCTGCTGATCCCGTTCGACTGCGACAGTTTCTCGCGCCAGGCGCTGCACAGTGTCATGGCCGAGGTCGAAGAGCTGCGCCAGGACCACAACCCGGCGCTGCAAGTGGAGGGCGTGGTGGTCAACCAGTTCGCCGGTCGCACCGCCTTGCACCAGACCCTGGTCGAGCAGTTGCGCAGCGAAGGCATGCCGGTGCTGCCGGTGTACCTGAGCAGCTCGATCAAGATGCGCGAATCGCACCAGGCTTCGGTGCCGCTGGTGCACCTGGCGCCGCGGCACAAGCTGGCGATGGAGTTTGTCGATTTGCTGGATGTGCTGGAGCGGGCGGCCTGATAAGTCCCTGGGAGCGCTGTGGGAGCGGGCTTGTCCCGCGAACACCGGCGTAGCCGGTGCCAAATACCGCGTAGCCCCATTCGCGGGACAAGCCCGCTCCCACACAGCGCAGCCCCAAAATTATCCGGCCAAAGCGCTACCCGACCGTTCATCAGGGTGGTAGATTCGCCCCCATGAAAACCACCTGGCACACCCGCACGCTGACTGCCTGGACGCTCTATGCCAGCGTCCTTTTCAGCCTGTTGCTGTGTGGCTTGCACCACGGCCAGATGGGCGGCCTGCGCCTGGCCGGCCTGGAAGGTGGCTTCTGCTCGGTCAACAGCGAGCACGGCGTGGCCATCGACCTCGACGGTGCCGGTGCCGGTGCCGGTGCCGGTGGCGACCAGCACATGGCCCAGCTCGACTGCCCGGTGTGTTCTTCATTCGGCCTGGCCGTGCCGCTCAGCAGCGGCGGCTGGTCGTTCACCCCGGCGCAAGCCGTGGCCACCTCGCCCATCGTCGTGCGCAGCTGGGCACAACCGCCACCACGCTATCAACGCCCTGCCCTCAACCCCCGCGCCTCCCCCGCCGTCTTCCCCGCAGCCGTACTTCATATCGCCTGACTTCAGCCGGGCGCGCTTGCCAGCGCGCTCGCCGTCAGCCATAACCTTTGCGTGGAAGCCCTACCAACATGCTTCGCAATACTTCACTGGTGCTCCTGATGAGCACCTGCAACCTTGCCTGGGCGAACAACGCCGCCGTGGAACTCAGCGCCACCACCATCGACGGTGAACGCGAAAACGCCAGCGGCGTGCAACTGGACGAGCCGATCCGCACCGGCTCACGCCTAGGCCTTACCGCGCGGGAAACACCCGCCTCGGTCAGCGTTTCCGACCGCCGCCTGATCGAAGAGCGCGGCGCCAACGACAGCCAGGACGTGATCAACGCCATGACCGGCGTCAACGCCTCGGCCAACCCCGGCTTTGGCGGCTTCGTCGCCTACCGCGGCTTCACCCAGAACCAGGTCACCCAGTTGTACAACGGCATCAACCTGGGCTACAGCAGCGCCACCCGGCCGGTGGATGCCTGGGTACTCGACCGTGTCGAACTGATTGGTGGGCCGTCCTCGTTCCTGCATGGCGCAGGCGCCGTGGGCGGCTCGATCAACTACATCACCAAGCTGGCCAGCCGCGACGCGCACATCATTGACGGGCGTATCCGCTACGGCAGTTTCGACGACAGCGAAGTGGCCTTCGGCATCAACCAGGCACTGGCCAGCAACCCCGCCGATGCGCGCCACTTCATGCGCCTGGACTTCAGCCGCGGGCACGGCAACGGCTATGTCGACCGCAACGAACGCAACACCGACAGCCTGGCCTTCTCGCTACTCAGCGATCTGGCACCCAACCTGACCCATACCCTGGCGCTGGAGTACCAGGAGGACCGTGAAGACAGCCCTTACTGGGGCTCACCGATCCTGCCCGGGCGCAGTACGATGAAGATCGACAAGAGCCGCCGCTTCGAAAACTACAACGTCGGCGATGGCCGTTATGAGCAGCGGGTGCGCTGGCTGCGTTCGATCCTCGACTACCAGATCAGCGACAGCACCAGCGTGCAGAACACCCTGTACCACTACAACGCCCAACGCGATTACCGCAACCTCGAACGCTACGCCTACACCACCAATGGCCAGGTACAGCGCAGCAGCCCCTACCTGCAGCGCCACGACCAGAACCTGCTGGGCGACCGCATCGAACTGCGCCACGACAACCAGCTGTTCGGCCTGGCCAGCCAGTGGTCGCTGGGGCTGGATTACTCACGCATGCGCCAGACCCTCTACCCCACCTCCAGCAGCTGGACCGACGTGGTTGATGCCGACCACTCCGACCCCGGCAGCTTCGATGACATCCCCGGGGTGAATGCTGGCGTAACCAAGCAACGCCGCCACGTGGTGACCAACCGCGCAGTGTTTGCCGAGAACCGCCTGCAACTCACCGAGCGCCTGGCCCTGCTGACGGCCCTGCGGTACGACTACCTGGACATGGAGGTAACCAACTACGGCGCGGTGACGCCCACCTCGCCGGCGTATTTCGAACGGCGCTGGGAACCGCTGTCCGGGCGTATCGGCCTTACCTATGCGCTGACACCTTCGGCCAGCGTCTACGCGCAATAGAGCTCCTCTGCCGACCTGCCGGCCGGGTCGCTGGCAGCGGCGACCTATTCCAACGTCGGCCTGTTCGACCTGTCCAAGGGTGAGCAATGGGAAGTGGGCAGCAAGTTCGACTTCCTCGACGGCCGCGGCGCAGCCACGCTGGCGCTGTACCAGATCGTGCGCAAGGACTTTGCCGTGCGCGACTCGAACGATGCCAACCTGACCGTTCAAGCCGGGCAGCAGACCTCCCGCGGTGTCGAGCTGTCCGGGCGCCTGCAGGTAACGTCAAAGCTGCTGGCCGAGGCCAACTATGCCTACGTCGATGCCCATTACGATGAGTTCAACGAAGCGGTCAACGGCGTGTCGGTATCGCGCAAGGGCAATGCGCCGGTGAACGTGCCGGCCAATGTTGCCAACCTGTGGCTGACCTACAGCTTGTCGCCGGCCTGGTCGGTGGGCGCGGACGGGCGCTACGTGGGCTCGGTGTATGCCGACAACGCCAACAGCCTCAAGGCCCCAGCCTACACCCTGTTCGGCGCGTTCGCCCGTTATCGGCTGGATGAACACACCACCTTGACCGGGCGGGTGCGCAACCTGACCGACGAGGTGTACGCCAAGCAGGCCTACAACAGCCAGTACTACATGGGGCCGCCGCGTACCCTCGAACTGGCGCTGGATATGCGTTTCTGAGCGCATGGCCCTATCGCCGGCAAGCCAGCTCCCACAGGTACTGCACAAGCCTTGAGTGCGGTGCAAATTCTGTGGGAGCTGGCTTGCCGGCGATAGGGCCATCATGGTCGGCCCATCAATTCGGTTGAATCAGGTATCCCGAGGTCGCCCTCGACAAAGCGCCCTGCAGCGCCCGGTTATCTACTGGCAAGCACAACAATGATGGCGCGGCCCGACCGCGCCACTCTCATCATGGCTGCCAATGGAACCGGAGCACCCACATGCCCACACCTCATGAGGTATCCCCCGCCACCCTGCGCCGGGTGATCGCCGCCTCGGCCATCGGCAACTTCGTCGAATGGTTCGACTTCGCCGTCTACGGCTTTCTCGCCACGCTGATCGCCAGCCAGTTCTTTGCCAGCGAAGACGCCAGCGTGGCCTTGCTCAAGACCTTTGCCGTTTTCGCCGTGGCCTTCGCCCTGCGCCCGTTGGGCGGCATCGTGTTCGGCGCCCTCGGCGACCGCCTGGGGCGCAAGCGCATCCTGTCGCTGACCATTTTGCTGATGGCCGGCTCCACCACCCTGATCGGCCTGTTGCCGACCTACGCCAGCATCGGCCTCGCCGCCCCGGCGCTGCTGACGTTGGCGCGCTGCCTGCAGGGCTTTTCGGCCGGCGGCGAGTATGCCGGCGCCTGCGCCTACCTGATGGAGCACGCGCCCAATGACAAACGGGCCTTCTATGGCAGCTTCGTGCCGGTTTCGACGTTTTCCGCATTTGCCTGTGCAGCGGTGATTGCCTACGGCCTGGAAGCCAGCCTGTCGACCGAGGCGATGAATGCCTGGGGCTGGCGCATACCGTTCCTGATTGCCGCACCGCTGGGGCTGGTCGGCCTGTACCTGCGCTGGCGCATGGAGGAAACCCCGGCGTTCCGCGAAGCCGTGGCCCAGGGCAAGGAGCACGAGCATTCGCCGCTCAAGGAAACCCTGCGCCACCATGGCCGGGCGATTCGCAACCTGGGCGCGTTCATTTCGCTGACTGCGCTGTCGTTCTACATGTTCACCACCTACTTCGCCACCTACCTGCAACTGGTCGGCAACCTGACCCGCGCGCAGTCGCTGCTGGTAACCACCGTGGCCCTGCTGTTTGCCGCCATCGGCTGCCCGCTGGCCGGGGCATTCTCGGACCGGGTCGGGCGGCGCAAGACCATCGGCTTTACCTGCCTGTGGGTGATGCTGTGCGTGTTCCCGGCGTACTGGCTGGCCAGCTCGGGCTCGCTGGCGGGCGCACTGCTGGGGGTGATTCTATTGGCGGTGGGGGCGTTGTGTAGTGGTGTGGTGACGGCGGCGCTGCTGTCGGAGAGCTTCCCTACCCGCACCCGCTACACCGCTTCGGCGATCACCTACAACGTGGCGTATACGCTGTTCGGCGGTACCGCGCCGCTGGTGGCGACCTGGCTGATCGGGCAGACCGGCAGCAGCCTGGCACCGGCGTTCTACCTGGTGGTGATTGCGCTGGTGGCCTTGGTGGGTGGGTTGGCGCTGCCGGAGACTTCGCGGATTTCGCTGCATGATGAGGCGGGCGTAGAGGGCGTCCGCCAAGGCCTTCATCGCTCGGTGTGAAACCCTGGGGCTGCCTTGCAGCCCATCGCCGGCAACAGGGTCGGAACTGACCACCTGTGCCTGAAGTCAGTCCAAGTATGCGCACGCCCCTGAGAACCTGCATCGCCCTCGCCATCCTGGCCTTGATCGCCGCTGCGGCGCTGCTCGGCTCGCCATGGATGAACCAGCGTTTCCACATGCCCGCCGAAAAACACCAGGCGCAACAACGCGAAACGGCCGGGTCCCCAAAGGAGCCGGCCGTTTCCACACACAAGTAGCGCTTAGTGCTGTTTGCTGCCAGAGCGGATCTGGTGCACCACACCCATCGCCACCACGATTGCCGCGGCAATACCGGTGGAGATTACCAGGATCTGGTAGTCAGGCATGAAGGCCATGGTCACCAAGGCTGCCACAATGAAGGCGATCACCAGGTAGGTCAGCCAAGGGAACAACCACATCTTCAGGCGCACCTCTTTGCCCTCGGCGATCAGCTTGCGGCGCATGCGCAGCTGCGAGAAGGCAATCACCAGGTACACCAGCAAGGCGATCATGCCAGTGGTGTTCATCAAGGTGTCCAGCACGTCTTTCGGGCGCAGGGTTTCGCTGAAGTTGATCAGCGCACACACCACGGCCACGGCGCACGAGCCCATGATCGCGTACACCGGTACACCGGTGCCGGCACGGGTAATCTTGAAGAACGACGGCGCGTCGCCACGCTGGGCCAGGGAGAACAGCATGCGCGAAGCGGTATAGTGGCCCGAGATCAGGCAGCTGCTCACCGAGGTCAGCACCACGAAGTTCATCAGCAGCTCGGCATACGGCACGCCCAGCAGTTCCAGGGTACGACGGTAGGCGCCATAGCCGGAAACGCCCAGGTGCGGGTCGTTCCACGGTACCAGGCAGACGATCAGGAAGATCGAGCCGACGTAGAACAGGCACACACGCCAGACCACCGAGTTGGTCGCCTTGACGATCTGCGCAGCAGGGTCCTTGGCTTCGGAAGCGGCGATGGTGACGATTTCGGCACCGAGGAAGGCGAACATCACCCCGAGCAAGGCACCCACCACAGTGGTGATGCCATTGGGCATGAAGCCTTCGGCGGTAAGGTGGCTGATGCCACGCACTTCACCGAACTGCCATACGTTCATGACCGCAGCGGTACACACGATCAGGAAGCAGACGATCGCGATCACCTTGATCAAGGCGAACCAGAACTCGAACTCACCGTAGTGCTTGACGTTGAAGAAGTTGACGGTAATCAGTAACAGGGTCGTGGCCAGCACGAACACGTTGACGCTCACATCGGGGAAGAAACCGTGCAGGATCTTGCCCGCCACATAAGCTTCCCAGGCCATCAGAATGACCCAGTACCACCAGTACAGCCAGCCGATGGTGAAACCGGCCCAACGGCCAATGGCGCGGTCGGCGTAGGTAGAGAACGAGCCGGTGTCTGGCGAGGAAGTCGCCATTTCACCCAGCATGCGCATGATCAGCACCACCAGAATGCCGCCTGCCAGATAGGCCAGGACAGCGGCTGGGCCGGCGCTGTGGATCACGCTGCCGGAACCGACGAACAAGGCGCCGCCAATAACCCCGGCGATCGACATCATCGTCAGGTGGCGCGACTTCAGCGAGGCACTGAGCTTGCTCTCGTGCCCGCTTTTCGCGGTGGTGGTTGTGGATGTTGCGTCCATCAGTTGTGTACCCCGTGCTTCTTTTTATCCAAGGAAAACCGTGAAACCCCGATGGCTGGCGGTTTCACCTGTACATCAGTGCTAATGCGGGCAGGATGGTGTGAGCAAACACACGCAGGCCCTCCATGGCGGCCTGCTGACGCGCCCGAAGGTTTGCCCTTCGAACGAACTGAACATGCTTTATGTGGCGATATCCGACACCTAATGTAAAAATGTCCGACGCAGAGAGCCATGCACAGTGGCATGAATCTCGCACTGCACTGTACAGGTCACCCATGCAGTACACCCTGCAAACGCCAGGCGATACGCACCCTGAAGGCCCCGAATGTTCGAATTACATCCAGACTCCTCGACCCCATTGGTGAACCAGATCATCGACGGGCTGCGCGAGGCGATCGACAACCAGACCCTCAAGCCTGGCGCCAAGGTCCCGTCGATCCGCGCCTTTGCCGCGAGCTATTCGGTGAGTACCTTCACCGTGGTCGAGGCCTACGACCGCCTGGTCGCCCAAGGCCTGCTGGTGAGCCGGGGCAATGCGGGGTTCTTCGTCAACCGGGCCGCAGGCGAGCTGCTGGAACAGCACAACGCCGAGGCCGACACCACCCGACCAACGTTCAACTCCGAATGGTACCTGCAACAGATCTTCGAGATCCGCCAGTTGCCGTTCAAGCCGGGCTGCGGCTGGCTGCCAAACGACTGGATGTACGAAGAAGGCCTGCGCCGCGGCTTGCGCCAAGTGGCCGGCAGCCCGCTGGAACTGTCGGGCTACGGCGACCCCATGGGCCTGCTGGAGCTGCGCGCCCTGACCGCGCAGAACCTGCAGCAGGAACTGTCGATCGTCGCCAACCCGGCGCAGCTGATGCTGACCCATGGCGCCAGCCAGGCGCTGGACCTGGCGGCGCGCACACTGGTACGCCCGGGTGATGTGGTGCTGGTGGACGACCCGGGTTACCCGAACCTGATGAGCATCCTGCGCACCCAGGGCGCGACCCTGGTCGGCGTACCGCGCACCCCGGCCGGCTACGACCTGAACCAGCTGGAGCAACTGCTCACCCACCACCGCCCGACGGCGTTCTTCACCCAGCCGCACCTGCACAGCCCGACCTGCTCGCGCACCCCGCTGCCACAGCTGCACCGCCTGCTGCAGCTGGCCAGCCAGCACGGCTTCCGCCTGGTGGAGAACAACCTGTACGCCGACATGGTCGCCGAGCCGCAACCGTGCCTGGCCAGCCTCGACCACCTGCAGCAAGTGGTATACGTGGGCAGCTACTCGAAAAGCATTTCGCCCAATGTGCGGGTCGGCTACATGGTGGCCAACCCCGAGCTGATGCAGAAGCTACTGCACCTGAAAATGCGCTCGGGCCTGACCACCTCGCAGGTGATGGAGCGCGTGGTGTATGCCGCGATCATCGACGGGCGCTGGCGCAAGCACCTCAAGCGCCTGCGCCAGCGGCTGGCCGAGGCGCATCAGGAAGTTGGCCGGCATTTGCATCGATTGGGTTTCGAACTGTTCATCGAATCGGACGAAGGCATGTACATCTGGACCCGCCACCCGGCGATTCCGGACAGCGCCGCATTGCTGGATGATGCGTTGGAGAAAGGCATCATGCTTGGGCCTGGGCAGCTGTTCATGGTGGATGCCAAGGCGACCGGGTGGATGCGCTTCAATGTGGCGTTCAGTACCGATCCTGCGATGTGGGAGTTGTTGGAGAAGGTGCTGGTGAAGCATGTGCGGCGGGGTGGGATGTAGTTCGCCGCAACCTTTTCAGCGCCTGTGAGACCGAGCGCCGCCCGCGCGGCGCTTCGCGGGGCAAGCCCGCTCCCACATCTGTTTCGGGCCAGTCACTTCTGTGAGGCCTCCTCTGCCGCCTTGTTGGTTCCATTCGATATTGAAGGTGGCGCTGCTCTTTTTCGATTTACAGCCATGCACCCAGGGTGTGCGCGCCAAAGGCACAGGAATAACTGGCCCGAAACAGATGTGGGAGCGGCCTTGTGCCGCGAAGCGCCGCGCGGGCGGCGCTCGGTCTCACAGGCGCTGAAAAACTCAAGGCAGGCTCTTGTCAGCCATACCACTCCCCCAAGCCGTCCTCCTCGCATCCATTCGCATACCCACCCTGGCGCGATGATGGCAAACGGCTACGCTCTCCATGACCCCATGGAGCCCCGCGCATGCCCCACGCCCCTCGCTTTTTCGAACACTATCGTAAAGCCGACCGGATCATGCTCGGCCTGATCTGGCTGATGTTCATCTTTTCTCTGGCCCTGGCGCTCTGGCACGACACTTTCATCCAGGCCTTCATTGTCGGCGGCGGCACCAGCGTGGCGCTGACCGCGCTGTACCAGGCCCTGGGTGGCAAGCGCCTGATGCGCTGCTGCCTGGCCTTTGGCCTGATGGTCATGGCCGCCTTGCACATCAACCAGGCCGAGGGCGTGATCGAATCGCACTTCGGTATCTTCGCCCTGCTCGCGGTACTGACCTTCTACCGCGACTGGCTGCCGATCCTGGTCGCGGCAGCGGCCATTGCCGTGCACCATGTGGTGTTCCATGTGCTGCAACACCAAGGCTACCCGGTGTACGTCATGGCTCACCATGGCGGCTGGGCAATGATCTTCGTGCATGCCTTCTACGTGGTGATGGAAACCGTCGCCCTGCTCTACCTGGCCGTGCACAGCCGCCGTGATGCCGACGAAAGCCAGGACATGCTGGACAAGATGCTCGCCACCACCTCGCAATTCACCGCCGAAACCACTGCCGATACGGCCGCGCATGTCTCGCTGGCCCAACGCTTCGACCGCTTCCTCACCCAGATCACCGACCTGGTCGATGGCGTGGTCCGCGATTCGCAAGGCCTGGGCGAGCTGGGCCAGGAACTGGCCAAGACCAGTACTACTTTGGAGAAAGGTGCCCAGCACCAGCTGAACGAAATCGCCCAGGTTACCGGCTGCATGCAGCAGATGGGCAATGCTATGGGCGATATCGCCATCCACGTCGAACACGCCGCTGAACATGCCGGCCAGGCCAGTGACCAGGTCAGCCGTGGCCAGGCCAGCGTCGAACGGGCGCGGCTGGAAATCGCCCAATTGGCCTCAAGGCTGCAAGGCACCAACGACACGGTCGAGGTACTGGCCGGCCAGGCCGAGCAGATCGGCAGCGTGCTGGAAGTGATCAGCAGCATTGCCGAACAGACCAACCTGCTGGCCCTGAACGCCGCCATCGAGGCTGCCCGCGCTGGCGAGCAAGGCCGGGGCTTTGCCGTGGTTGCCGACGAGGTGCGCAACCTGGCCAAGCGCACGGCCGTGTCGACCCAGGAAATCAGGACCATCATCCAAGCCTTGCAGCAAGGCAGCCGGCAGGCGGTCGAGGCCATGCACCACAGCCGTGAAGGGGTGGAACGCTGTGTCGAGGACAGCCAGCTGGCGGTGACGATGCTGCAGGCGGTGAGCGGCGATATTGCGCATATCGACGCACTAAACGGGCGGATTGTGAGTACTACCCGCGAGCAGTCCGCGGTGAGCCAGGAGATTGTCGGGCGCTTGCAGTCTGTGCAGGGGATTGCCCAAGGGACGGCGCAGGATGTGCAGACACTGGCGTCCAGCAGCCGACGGTTGCCGCCGATTGCTATCCGGCTGGATGCGCTGGGGCGCACCTTTCACCCTTGAGACCGCGCGGGCCTCTTCGCGGGCACGCCCGCTCCCACAGGTTTGAATCCGGCGCGGTCAGTGTAGGAGCGGCCTTGTGTCGCGATAGGGCTGCGCAGCAGCCCCCGCAATTGCTGCTTCTGCGCTGAAATCTTGGGGCTGCTGCGCAGCCCTTTCGCGACACAAGGCCGCTCCTACAAAGGCCTAGTCATTCCTGAAAGGTTGCAAACGAGCATTCGAGCCTGTTTTCAACGCCGCATGATCGTCGCGCAGGCAATATCACTCACCCACAGGCCCATACTTTCTAGCCGTCGAGGCCATGCACCACAGTCGTGAGGGGGGTAGAACGCTGTGTAGAGGACGCACCTTTCACCCTTGAGACCGCGCAGGCCTCTTCGCGGGCACGCCCGCTCCCACAAGTTTGAATTCGGCGCGGTCAGTGTGGGAGCGGCGCTGGCTGCAAGCCTGGTGCAGTACCTGTGGGAGCGGGCTCGCCCGCGAAGAGGCCGGCAGCTGCACTACCGCTGCAGGCACCATGCACTCACCGCCAATCCGCCTTATCAGCAAAAAACGCCTGCGCATTCGCCTCCAGGCTCTCCAGGTGATACCCGCCTTCCTGCACAATCAAGCACGGCAAGCGCAACGCCCGAATCCGCTCACCCAACGCAGCAAACCCTTCAGTCGTCACCGCCACCTTGCTCTGCGGGTCCAGTTCGTAAATATCGAACCCCAACGACAACACCAGCACCTCGGCACCAAAGTCCTTCACCGCAGCCAACGCAATGTCCAGCTGCGCCATGAAGTCCGCTTCGCTAGCCCCGTGCGCCATCGGCAGGTTGAGGTTGTAGCCCTCCCCCTCACCGCTGCCACGCTCATCTTCGAACCCGGCCACGCCTGGGTAGAAGTTGGTCGGGTCGCCATGCACCGACACATACAGCACATCGCGGCGGTGGTAAAAAATCTCCTGAATCCCCTGCCCGTGGTGCATGTCGGTATCGAGCACCGCCACGCGGCTGTAACGGCTGCGCAAGGCCTGGGCGGCCACGGCGGCGTTGTTGATGTAGCAGAACCCGCCCGCCGCATCGAACCGTGCATGGTGGCCCGGTGGCCGGCACAGGGCATAGGCCGACGGCTCGCCATCGAGAATGGCCCTGGCCGCTGCCACCGCGCTCTGCGCCGACCAATAGGCCGAGTGCCAGGTGCTTTCGCCTACCGGGCAGCTGCCGTCGGCCAAGTAGCGCCCGGCCTGGGCGAGAATGCCGCGCAGGGCGTTGGGCTCGCGCACGAAGATGTTCGACATGACTTCATCGCCCCAGTCCTCGGGTACTTCCTTCCAGCGCGCATGGGCTTCTTCGAGGAAGGCCAGGTAGGCCTCGCCATGCACCGCCTTGAGCGGTTCCAGCCCCGCGTCGTCCGGCTGGCGGATGTCAAAGCCAAGGTCCTTGGCCGCCTGCAGCAGGCGCTGGGCGCGTTCGGGGATTTCCTGCGGGGTGCGCATGGCGCCGCGCGAGTAGTAGCTGCGTGGGTGGTGCAGCAGTTGTTCGGGGTGGAAGTAGCAACGCATCAGGCTTCTCCTTGTTCGACACGGCGGGCACGGGCCAGCACGGCATTCAGCAGTACATCGACGCCTTGGCGAGCATCCTCGGGCAACACGTCTTCCGCTTCGTTGTGGCTCAGGCCGCCAACGCAGGGGATGAACACCATCGCGGTCGGACAGTAGCGGGCCAGGAGGATAGCGTCATGGCCGGCGCCGCTGACGATACTTTGCTGGGCATAACCCAGCGCATCCACCGCTTGCTGCACGGCGGCCACGCAGTCGGTGTCGAACGGGGTGGCCGGGCTGACCCAGTGGCGTTCGATGCGTACCTGCAAGCCACGCTGGCTGGCGATGGCTTGCAGTTTCAGGGTCAGGTCACGCTCCATCGCCTCGATGGCTTGGTCACGGTGATGGCGCAGGTCGACGGTGAATTGCAGCAGGCCCGGGATGGTATTGCGCGAAGACTTGGCGATGGACAACTCGCCCACGGTGGTCAGCCCTTCGGGGGCAAAATCCGCCGCCAGTTGCTCGACCGCCTGGATCATCCGTGCCGCGCCGTACAGGGCATCCTTGCGCAGCGGCATCGGCGTGGTGCCAGCATGGGCCGCCATGCCTGCGACCGTCACATCCAGCCAGCGGATGGCCTGGCCGCCGCTGACCACGCCGATGGCCTTGGCGTTGTCTTCAAGGATCGGGCCTTGTTCGATATGTGCTTCGAAGTAGGCATCCACCTGACCACCCAATGGGCGCTGGCCGGCGTAACCGGTACGTTGCAGCTCATCGGCAACGCTGATGCCATCGGCGTCGCGGATGGCTAGCGCCTCGGCCAGCGCAAGGCTGCCGGTGAATACCGCCGAGCCGAACATGGCCGGAGTGAAGCGCGCGCCCTCCTCGTTGGTCCATACCGCAATTTCCAGCGGCTTGCGGGTCTGAATATTCAGGTCGTTGAGGCGGCGCACCACTTCAAGCCCAGCCAGCACGCCGTAGACACCATCGAAACGGCCGCCTTCGGGCTGGGTATCGAGGTGGCTGCCGATCATTACCGGGGCGGCATCCGGCTCATTGCCTGCGCGCCGGGCAAACAGGTTGCCAATGGCATCCACGGTCAGCGTCAGGCCGGCTTCGCGGCACCAGTGGCTGAACAGTTCACGGCCGGCCTTGTCATCGTCGCTGAGGGCCAGGCGGCAGCTGCCGCCGCGGGCGGTGGCACCGATTTCAGCCATGGCCATCAGGCTCGCCCACAGGCGTTCGCCATTGCTTTTCAACATGTACGGGTACTCCAGAATAAATCGGTTCGATCAGGCCAGCTCAAGCTGCTGGCTACGGGCATACTGGCGCGCCAGAGCAAGCACGCAGAGCAGCGAGATGGTGGCGATCAGGGTGTAGAACACTGCCATCGGCCACCACTGGCCAGTGAAAGCGTGGGCCAGCCAGGTGCCGATCAGCGGGGTCAGGCCGCCGGCGATGGCGCCGCAGACTTGGTAAGCTAGGGAAATGGCGGTGTAGCGCACGCGGGTTTCGAACATGCCGCTGACGTAGCCGGCAATCACCGCATAGAACGAGGCCATGCAGGCTGCTGCCAAGGCGATGCCGAGCACGATCAACGGGCCTTGGCCCGAGCTGACCAACACGAACATCGGGTAAGGCGAGGCCATCGCCAGCAGCGCGACCAAGGCCAGGAAGCGCGTGGCGCCGATCTTTTCCGACAGCCAGGCGGCCAGCGGCTGCACGCAGAGCTGGATGATCGCCACGAAGAACAGGCACTCCAGGATCAGCGAGCGCTCCAGGTGCAACTGCTGGGTGGTGTAGCTGATCATGAAGGTGTTGGTGAAGTAGACCCCGGCAATGCCCAGCGTATTGGCGCCGATGCACAGCAACAGCGGGCGCCAGGCGGTGCGTAGCACTTCGAACACCGGTGCCTGCTCCTTGCGCCGGGCCTTTTCCGCCTGCTCGCGGCTGGCAATGAATTCGGGTGACTCATTCACCCCCAGGCGAATCGCCAGGCCTACCAGCAGCAGCAACGCGCTGGCCAGGAACGGCACACGCCAGCCCCAGCTCATCAGGTCCTCTTCTGGCAGGCGGGTGACCGCGCCGAAGGCCAGCAACGACAGGATCAGGCCTGCCGGGCTGCCCAGCTGGGCGAACGAGGCGAAGAAGTTGCGCCGGCCCTTGGGGGCGTGCTCGCCAGCCATCAGCACCGCCCCGCCCCACTCGCCGCCCACCGCGATGCCCTGGACGATGCGCAGCAAAATCAGCAGCACCGGCGCGGTGGCGCCGATTTGCGCGTAGGTCGGCAGCAGGCCGATGCACACGGTGACGATGCCCATCATCAGCAGGGTGATGACCAGCGATTTCTTGCGGCCGATTCGGTCGCCAACATGGCCGAAGACGATGCCACCCAAGGGCCGGGCAAAAAAGCCTACGGCGAAGGTGCCGAACGCAGCCATGGTGCTGAACAGGCTGTCGTCGGAGGGGAAGAACAGCGCGCCGAACACCAGGGCGGCAGCTGTGGCGTAGATGTAGAAATCGTACCATTCGATCATGGTGCCGATGAACGCGGCGGCTGCAGCACGGCGCGGTTGGGCGGAAGCGGTGGGCTTCATGGGGGCTCCTTTGCTTGTTGTTCTGGCAGGAGTTGACGGGGTCACGGTGGCGCTCTGTTGGCGCTTGGCCTGTTGGTTCTGTGTTGGCTTCTTCGCGGGTGAACCCGCTCCTACATGGATTGCACAACCCCTGTGGGAGCGGGCGAGCCCGCGAAGAAGCCAACACCGATACAACAGGCCTCAATGCCTGCGATTTATCGGCCCAGGGCTATGATTAGTCAATTTTCTATTTATTATGCGCACTATTAGTCACGCTTATTATCGAGCCCCGCCATGTCTGACCGCCTGCTCAACGACCGCCTCGACTGGAATCTGCTGCGCACCTTCCGCGTCATCGGCCAGGAGCTGTCCATCAGCCGCGCCGCCGCCCGCCTGCACCTCACCCAGCCGGCGGTAAGCCAGGCACTCAAGCGCCTGGAAGAGCAGCTCGGCCGCCAGCTCATCGCCCGCCGCGGGCCGCGCTTCGTGCTGACCGAGATGGGCGAACAGCTGTTCCAGCTGGCCGGCGAGGTGTACGGGCAGATGTCGCAGATTGGCGGCTTGCTGGAGCAACCGGCGGACGAACTGGTGGGCAAGGTGCGCCTGCTGATGATCAGCCGCATCGTCAGTGAACGCTTCGACGATTTCCTTGCCGACTTCCACCGCCAGCACCCTCGCGTGGAGCTGGAGATCGACGTCATGCGCAGCTCCGACATCGTCGCCGCCCTGCAAGAAAAAACCGCCACCGCCGGCCTTAGCCTCAACCGCCGCGCGCAGCCACGGCTGGAGCAACGGCTGTTCCTGCGCCAGCGCTATGCGTTTTTCTGTGGCAAGCACCATGCCCTGTTCGGCCAGGCCGAAGGCGACCTGCAACGGGAGAACTTCGTCAGTTTCACCAGTGACCAGATTGGCGGCATGCTGTCGCCACTGACCATTTTCCGCGACCAGCAAGGGTTTGCCGGGCGCATCGTGGCGTCATCGCCAAGCCTTGAGGAAGTGCGCCGGCTGGTGATTGCCGGGTTCGGCATTGGCTGCCTGCCCGAGCATGTGGTGGCGCCGGATGTTGCAGCAGGGTTGTTGTGGAAGCTACCGCCGCAGGAAGGGATTGCCGATGTGGATATTCACCTGTTGTGGAACAGGGAGCAGCGGCTCAGTCGGGCGGAAGAGGTGTTTATAGAGGTGTTGCAGACCAGCGTTGGTTGACAGAAGAGTATCTCGGACACCGCGCTGGCAAGTTTCAGGCGCGTCGACGGCATCAGTTCACCGGCAAGCCACGTAGCACCGACAGCCCGTTCTCTTCCCCCTCCTCGCTGACATCCAGAGACACCGGTACACCTTTTTCCCCCAGCCTCGACGTGGCCAGTTCGCTCAGCTCGAGATCCTCCAGGCGTTCCATCATGGCCTCGTACAGCTCGGCGGGCACCATGTACCCCATCACACGGTTGTGGTTGAGCACGGCGACGGGCATGCCCGCAGCACCGGTCATTACGGCGGATGGGTTCTTTTTCAGTTCCGACACGCTTACGGCCACGTCAGCGAAGATATGTTGCATGATTTCGCCCTCAAATAAGGACCATATTTTGGTCCAATTGCAGGACACAAACAAGCTATCAGTCATCGAGGTGTTGCAGGCGAGCGTCGCTTGAACGCTTTGTGCGGTCATTGTAGGAGCGGCCTTGTGTCGCGATAGGGCCGCAAAGCGGCCCCGGTAATGTCAGTGGCGAAGCTGCAAGCGAGGGGCCGCTGCGCAGCCCGATCGCGACACAAGGCCGCTCCTACAGGAGACCGCGCAATTTCTGGTATCAGGCGGTTGCCATGGCCGGGTAATCGGTCAGGCCATGGGCATCGCCACCAAACAACGTGGCCCGTTCGTGCTCGGCAAGCGGCGCATTCAGCTTCAGCCGCGCTGGCAAGTCCGGGTTGGCCACGAACGGCCGGCCAAAACCGATCAGGTCTGCCCAGCCCTCCTCCAACGCCTGCCGCGCACGTTCGCCGGTGTACTTGCCAGCATACACCATCACCCCTGGGAACACCGCCCGCAGCTGTTGCTTGAAGTCCCTCGGCATGTCCGGCGCATCGTCCCAGTCGGCTTCGGCAATGTGCAGGTAGCCAATGCCGATTTCGCCCAGGTGCTTGGCGGCTGCGGTGTAGGTGGTGACGGGATCGTCATCGACACAGCCATTGAGCGTGGTCAGCGGTGCCAGGCGTACACCCACACGCTGGGCGTCGCCCGTGCCATCGACCAGCGCACGGGTCACTTCGTCAAGGAAACGCAGGCGGTTCTGCAGTGAACCACCGTAGCGGTCGGTGCGGTCGTTGGCGCCGGAGTCGAGGAACTGGTTGACCAGGTAGCCGTTGGCGGCGTGCAGCTCGACACCGTCAAATCCGGCCGCCATGGCATTGCGCGCGGCCTGGCGGTACTGCTCGACGATCTCGGCGATTTCCGCTTCGCCCAATGCACGCGGTTTGGAAGCCTGGACGAAGCCCGGGGTGCCGTCGGCAGTGTCGATGAACACATTCACCCCTTCGGCCTGCATGGCCGAGGACGATACCGGTGCCTGGCCGCCGAGCAGGCTGCTGTGGCTGAGGCGGCCAACGTGCCAGAGCTGGGCGAAGATGCGCCCGCCGGCGGCATGCACCGCATCGGTGACCAGACGCCAGCCGTCGACTTGCGCCTGGGTGTGGATGCCCGGGGTGCGCGCGTAGCCCTTGCCCAGCGGCGCGATCCAGGTGCCTTCGCTGACGATCAGCCCGGCACTGGCGCGTTGCGCGTAGTACTCGGCCATCAATGCGGTCGGTACGTCGCCAGGCTGGCCAGCGCGTGAGCGGGTCATCGGCGGCATCAGTACGCGGTTGGGCAGGTTCAGGGCGCCAAGTTGCAGGGGTTGAAACAGCGGATCAGGAGTCATGGTGTTTATTTCCGTAAGTTGAATGAGGGGTCAGGCGCGGCTGATGACAGGTTGTGGCTGGGCCGGCACGCGGCGGTCGAGGCGGCCGCTGTACAGGGTCAGGGCCAGGGCACCGAGGGTGACCAGCGCGGCGATCCAGGGCGTGTGGCCAAGGCCGAGCTGCTGTACCACCTGGGCACCGGCCCAGGAGCCACCGGCCACACCGAGATTGAAAGCGGCGATGTTGAAGCCGGCGGCTACGTCGACCGCGTCCGGGGCAACCTTTTCCGCTTGCTGCACCACGTACACCTGCAGGCCCGGGACGTTGCCAAAGGCCACTGCGCCCCAGGCCAGTACGGTCACCACCACCAGTACCGGGTGCGGCGCGGTGAAGGTCAGCGCCAGCAGCACCACGGCCAGCAGCAGGAAGATGATCGACAGTGCCTTGACCGGGCCTTTGCGGTCGGCCAGGCGGCCACCCCAGATATTGCCCAGGGCAACCGAGACGCCGTAGGCGAGCAGCACCAGGGCGACGCTGTTGGCCCCGAAGCCGGCGATGTCCTGCAAGATCGGCGCAAGGAAGGTGAAGGCGATCAGCGAACCGCCGTACCCCACAGCGGTCATCGCATACACCAGCAGCAGGCGCGGTTGCAGCATGACCCGCAGCTGGCGCAACAGCGGTGCCGGCTGGCTGTGCTGGACGCCTTTAGGCACGAACAGCAGTGCGCCGAGCAGCGCCACAAGGCCGAAGGCCGCCACCACCAGGAAGGTCACGCGCCAGCCGAAGTGCTGACCGATGAAGGTGCCCAGCGGAATGCCGGTGACGAAGGCCACAGTCATGCCGCTGAACATGGTGGCGATGGCGCTGGCGGCTTTTTCTTTCGGCACCAGGCTGGTGGCGATGATCGAGCCGACCGAGAAGAACACGCCATGGGCCAGGCCGGTGAGGATGCGCGCCATGATCAGCGATTCATAGCTGGGCGCTTGCCAGGCCACCAGGTTACCGGCGGTAAACAGGGCCATCAGGCCGACCAGCAACAGCTTGCGCGGTACGCGGCCGGTCATGGCGGTGTGCAGCGGCGCGCCGATGGCGACGCTGAGGGCATAGAGGCTGACCAGCAGGCCGGCCGAAGGCAGGGTGACGGCAAGGTCGTTGGCGATGGTCGGGATCAGGCCGACGATCACGAACTCCGTGGTGCCAATGGCGAAGGCCGCCAGGGTCAGGGCTAACAGGGCGAGAGGCATTTGAGAATCACCTGTGGAAGGTTGGGATGGGTGAATTCTCGGGGGATGCGAGGGCGGGAAAAAGATAAAGCCGGGACAATGAGTTTTGACTTGAAGGCAAAGGTATTGGCCAGGCTGTTGCGGAGGGATCAAGCTTTTTGGTTGCCTGGGCAGGCGTATTCGCGGGTAAACCCGCTCGTACAAAGAGCACGCGGTCGTTGTAGGAGCGGGTTTACCCGCGAAGGAGGGTCAAGCCCTCCCCTTACCCACTATTAAACCGCAGGCACCGGCGCATGCTGTGCAATCAACCCCAGCTCACGCAATTCGGCCCAGAACGCCGCCGGAATCACCGCATTCAACGCCGCCAGGTCCTGATCAGCATGCAGCGGCCGGGTCGCCCCAGGGATCACCGCCGCCACCGCCGGGTGCGCCAGCGAAAACTGCAGCGCCGCCGCCTTGATAGCCACACCATGACGCGCCGCCACTTCGTTCAGGCGCTGCACACGCGCACGGATCTGCGGGCTGGCCTTCTGGTACTCGTAGTGGTCACCCCCGGCAATCACACCCGAGTTGTACGGGCCGCCGACAACAACGCCGAGGCCTTGCGCCAAGGCACCCGGCATCACCCGTTGCAGCGCACGTTCGTGGTCCAGCAGGCTGTAGCGGCCCGCCAGCAGGAAGCCGTCCGGGCGTGCTTCTTCCAGGTCCAGGGTCAGTTCGATAGGCTCGACGCGATTGACCCCCAGGCCCCAAGCCTTGATCACGCCTTCTTCACGCAGGCGGGTCAGCACGCGGAAGGCACCGGTGCGAGCAATTTCGAACTGGCTCAGCCATTCGTCACCGTAAAAGTCCTGGGCGATGTCGTGAATCCAGACAATGTCCAGGTAGTCGGTGCCCATGCGCTTGAGGGTGTCTTCAATCGAGCGCAAGGTGGCATCGGCGCTGTAGTCGTTGACGATGCGGTTACGGTTGCCATGCTCGAACAGGCCGCTCTTCTCACCCAGTTCACGGGCCGCCGGGTCTTCCAGTTCCTCGAGGATCACCCGGCCTACTTTGCTGCTCAGCACGTACTCATTGCGAGGGCGCTGGGCCAGGGCCTTGCCCAGGCGGATTTCCGATAGGCCGGCACCGTAAAACGGCGCGGTATCGAAGTAGCGCACGCCATTGTTCCAGGCTGCGTCCACCGAACCTTGCACTTCGGCGTCCGGCACGTTGCGGAACATGTTGCCCAGTGGCGCGGTACCGAAGCCCAGAGGGTTGGCGATCAGGTCTTTCAAGCTCATGGAATGTCTCCAGTAAAGGTGCGTAAGGTCATCAAGCGACGACGTGAGCACATCCTAGGCTGGCCAAATCGAGACCGTCCAAGTCATAATTCGTCACAGTTAAGTCCCTGGAGGTCTCATGCAAGATCTACGTCAGTTGCGCTACTTCGTGGCCGTCGCCGAATGCGAGAACGTCGGTCGGGCCGCCGAGCAGTTGCACATCTCCCAATCGCCGCTCAGCCGGCAGATCGCCCAGCTGGAGGACAACCTTGGCCTGGCCCTGTTCGAACGGCGCAACCAGCGCCTGTACCTGACCAACGACGGGCGCACCTTCCTGGCCGAGGCGCGTGGCCTGCTCAAGCACGCCGAGCGCCTGGAGTCGTTGGGCAAACGCCTGGGCCGTGGCGAAGAAGGCGGGCTGTGTATCGGCTACGTCAACCACGCCATCCATGCCGGCGTGCTGCCCGGCGCAGTGCGGGCGATTCGTGGCGAACGCCCGAACATTCACATTGCGCTGTACAACATGACCCCTAACGAGCAGTTCGAAGGGCTGCGCCAGCGCAGCCTGGACATTGCGCTGGTGTGCGAGCCGCCACCGAAGAACGACCCTGATCTGCGTGCGCAACCGGTGTTGGACGACCCGATGCTGCTGGCCATCCCGGCGCTGCACCCCTTAGCCAGCAAGGCCGAACTAACCCCGGCCGACCTGCATGAACAGGAATGGATCATCACCGGCGGCCAGCCCGACCAGGTCAACAAGCGCGATGATTTCATTGCCCGCTGTGGCGATGCCGGCTTTACCCCGCGCCTGTCGCTGGAAGCCACCGACCCGCTGAGCGTGCTGGGCCTGGTGTCTGCCGGCCTGGGCCTGGCCATGGTGCAAAGCAGCCTGTCGGCCAGCGCCGGGCCAACCGTAGTATTGCGCCAACTGCAATGGTTCCAGCCCAGCGTGCAACTGTGGGCGGCTTGGCATCAGGTGGACCTGCGGCCAATCGTGGGCATTTTCCGCGAGCGGGTGCTGGCATTGGCAGAAGAAGGGCTTGATAAGTCCATGCAGGTCTGAACTCAGTCGAATTACGTCTTTTACAGTCTGAAAGCGCTCCACTAGCATGGCTCCCATCGATGCAACTCACCCACAGGAGCCATTCCATGAACATCGACCTCGGCGGACGCACCGCCATCATCAGCGGCTCGACCGGCGGTATAGGTCTGGCCATCGCCCGCGGCCTGGCCCGCGCCAACGCCGACGTGGTCATTGCCGGGCGCAGCCAGAAGTCGCTGGATGCCGCCTTGGCCGAACTGCGTGAGCAAGGCGGCCAGGGCCAGGTTCACGGCGTAATCGCCGACCTGGGCACCGCTGCAGGTGCCGAAACCCTGTTTGCCGCCCACCCGCGGGCCGACATCCTGGTCAATAACCTGGGCATCTATGACGACGTCGACTTCTTCGACGTGGCCGACAGCGAGTGGTCGCGCTTCTACGACACCAACGTACTCAGCGGCGTGCGCCTGGCCCGGCACTATGCCCCGGGCATGGTCGAGAAAGGCTGGGGACGGATACTGTTCATTTCCTCGGAATCGGGCATTGCCATCCCGGCCGACATGATCAACTACGGCGTCACCAAGGCCGCCAACCTGGCCGTGTCGCATGGCCTGGCCAAACGGCTGGCCGGTACCGGCGTTACCGTGAACGCGGTACTGCCCGGCCCGACCCTGACTGACGGCGTGGCCGCGCTGGTGGCCGATGCGGCCCAGGCGTCGGGGCGCAGTATTCGTGAAGAAGCTGACAACTTCGTGCGTACCGCGCGGCCAAGCTCGATCATCCAGCGCGCCGCCGATGTCGACGAAGTTGCCCACCTGGCGGTGTACCTCGCCTCCCCTTATTCGTCTGCCACCACCGGCGCGGCCCTGCGGGTCGACGGCGGTGTAGTCGACAGCCTCGCTATTTGAATTCAACTGGAGAATCACCCCATGGCAACTGCCTACGCTTCCCTGCAAACCAACCACAGCCCTGAACACGTCTGGGCCTTGATCGGCGGTTTCGACAGCCTGCCGGACTGGCTGCCGTTCATTCCCGAGAGCATTTCCAGCGAAGGTGGCCGAGTACGCTCGCTGAAAGACCCGGACGGCAACAGCATTGTCGAGCGCCTGGTGGCGTTTGACGAAAAACAGCGCAGCTACAGCTACACGATCCTGACCAGCCCGTTCCCGGTGACCGGTTACCTGTCGACCCTTCGGGTCAAAGCCGATGGCCAGGGCAGCCTGGTCGAATGGTCTGGTGAGTTCACCCCGGCAGGGGTCAGCGATGCCGAGGCCCAGGCGCTGTTCAAGGGCATCTATGAAGGTGGCCTGGAAGCCTTGGCGAAAACCTTGGGCTGAGAGGTGCTTGTCGCAACATTTTTATCGCCTTTGAGATCGAGCGCCGCCCGCGCGGCGCTTCGCGGCACAAGGCCGCTCCCACATCCGCCTTGTTCGTTCCATTTGATATCGATGAGGACGCAGTTGCTCTTCATCGTTCTCCAGTCATGCACCAAGAATGCAACCCACTTGGCACAGGAATAACTGGCCCTAAACAGATGTGGGAGCGGCCTTGCGCCGCGAAGCGCCGCGCGGGCGGCGCTCGATCTGTGCATCAACCTAAATCCCAAGACATGCTCCTGGAAGCCCTCACTGCACCTCCCTATGAGCAAATGCGCCGCGAGTTCGCCTTCACCACACTACTTCAGGCGCTGCGCCAGCTGAAAGACGGCACCGGTTCAGGTAAATGGGTGACGCGCCTGGATTAAGCGCCACTATATTGCCACCCGATATTTTTGCCAGTAGCCCGAATGCCTGACGCGGTTCACCATCGCGTCAGGTTAGCAAGAGGCTCTGCGATGGACTGGCTCATCTTGTTTCATCTGGCAAGCTACGGCGCCGCACTGCTCATCATTGCGGTCTTTGCCCTCATCTACGCGACCCGTTCGCAATTCATGCCCTACCACGCTGCGGCAATTGAACGCCCTTGGCACACGCTGGATGCCCCTTTGCAACTGCTGCTGTTAGCCCTGGTACGGCTGGTCGGCTGGGGCTGGCTGGCCATTGCCTGCGCAGGGTTGATGATGCTGTACCAAGTAGTTGTCCTGCGTGTTCCGCTGCAACTGCTGGTGCTGTTGCAAGCGTATTGCCTGCTGGCGATCACGCCGATTATCGCGGTTAGTGGCCAAGTGAAACGCCGTACCAATGGATCACCACCGGTCATGGCCAGTTGGGTGACCATGATGCTGTGCTGGCTGGGCTTTTTCTTCGGGCTACTGGCCCGGGCTTGCGCGTAGGGAGATAGCGATGAAAGACAACCTGTTCTGGAAAACGATCGAAGGGCTGCTGCCGATGCCCAAGGCGGCACAGCTACTTGGCTGGAAGCTGCTCAAGCATGAGCAGCACACGCGCGAGATATTCGTGGAGTTCGATGCATCAGCCTCATTGACAAACCCGGTGGGCAAGATTCAGGGGGGTATGCTGACGGCCATGCTTGATGACTGTATGGGGCCAGCTATTTACGCCGTGCTTGAAAAACACGAGATCGCCATGACTGTAAAAATGGCGACCAGTTTCCAACGCCCAGCTTTGCCGGGGCGCATCACTGGGATTGGCAAGATGTACAGGCGGCGCGGCAACACCTGTTATACAAAAGGTAAACTCCAAGACTGCAAAGGGCGGATCCTGGCAACTGCGACTGCTTGTTACAAGATAATCGACCTGGCGGGGCACCACTCGAGCGAGGTGTAATGCTACAACTTGGATCCGATCTTGTGACGGGGTATGCTGGGCAATAGCTAAACGCCATTACCCAGGCAGGCCTCGTGCCCGCCTCAAGGACGAGCCTGTGCCCAGCCACCCTACCCGCCATACCATCGCCCGCCAGTGGCAGTTGCTCAAGCTGCTGCCAGGTCGCCACCCGGGCATGAGCTCGACCCAGTTGCAGGTCGCCCTGCGCAGCGTGGGCCATACCACCAGCAAACGCACCGTAGAGCGCGACCTGGTCGAACTCGCCGCGCTGTTCCCACTGCAGTGCAACAGCAAAGGCATGCCTTATGGCTGGTACTGGCAACCAGGCCTGAGCCTGGGCGAAGCGCAACAATTGCAACCCGACGCGCTGACGCCGCCGGCACAGGTTGAACTGCACGCCTGGGTGGATGACGCCCTTGCCCGTCGCCTGGTACAAGCGCCGCTGTCGGCAGACATGCAACTGACCGCGCAAACCCGCGGTGGCGCGGCGCTGGTGGCCACTGTCGATGACAACCGGGCGTTGATGGGCTGGTTGCTGTCGCAGGCCGGCTCGATCCGGGTGCAAGCCCCCGAGGCGCTGCGTGTGGCCATGCTCGATCAGTTGCGCCAGAGCCTGGTGCTGCACGATGGCGGTTGTTGACCGTCAGGCAAAAGTCATTGTCCCGCGGGCCGCTTTTTCCCCCTGCCGGCCCTGCGCAGAATTCGCTCCTGACAACGCAACATTTTCAGGAGTACACGATGAAATGCTTCAAGCCCCTGCTGCTCGCCGTCGCGCTGGCGACCACTGCCCAAACCACCTTGGCCGCGGACTGGCAGACTTCGCCATACGGTAAACAGGATGAAATCGGCGCCGCCAACTTGCTCACCCCTGAGGTGGTCAAACAGGCGGTCGGCCTGGTCAAGACCGGCAAAACTTACCCACTGGCAGTACCGGTGAGCAAGGACTTGCCAGCGTTCCGCCACCGCAGCTTCCACCTGTACAACATCCAGCCCGGCGAGCAGGCTGGCCAGACCCTGGGCCGCAACAAGTTCAGCTTCAACGATGAGCTGGTCAACGGCTGGACCGGCGTCGGCACGCAGCTTAACGGCATCGGCCATATCGGCATCGACAACGTCTACTACAACGGTAACAAGGCTGCTGACTTCGTCACTGTCGAAGGCGTGACCAAATTGGGCGTGGAGAAAGTACCGCCGATGGTCACCCGTGGCGTGGTGCTGGACATGACGGCCTATTACGGCGAGGCCATCGTACCGGGCGGTACCGCGTTCACCGTTGCCGACATCAAGCGCGTGCTGAAGAAACAAGGCATTACCCTGCGCAAGGGTGATGTGGTGTTGTTCAACACCGGTTGGCTAGAGCTGATCGGCAAGGACAACCAGCAGTTCCTCGCCACCGAACCGGGCATCGACTTGCCTGCGGCTGAATGGCTGGCAGACCAGGGCATCGTTGCCTTTGGTGGTGATACCTGGGCCTCCGAGGTGTACCCCAACCCGACCGGTGAAGAGTTCCCGGTCAACCAGTTCATGCTGGCCAAGCGGGGTATCTACAACCTGGAGCTGATCGACACCCGCGCGCTGGTAAAGGACAAGGCGTTCGAGTTCCTGTTCGTGTTGGGGCAACCGCTGTACAAGGGCTCGACCCAGGTGAACATCAACCCGGTGGCGATTTACTGATCACCCTCCTCCAAGGCTGACTCAATACCAGTGGGAGCGGGCATGCCCTAATGCCAGTCAGTTAAGACTGCCGGGGCTGCTGTGCAGCCCATCGCCGGCAAGCCAGCTCCCACACCGACCGCATCGGATTCAAGCCAT